>DATFRE010000447.1:0-12452 GCA_035263545.1 Dongiaceae bacterium | reverse complement strand
ACTCGACAAATAGTCGGAGCTAGAATGTGATTATAACGATAGCGCGGCCTGCATAACTTTTCTACTAACGAGGCGACAACCAAAAATGACAATTTTGAGTGAGATGAATCGGGGATTTTCCATCGCGGACCTTCCGCCTGGCGCTCTCTCCCCCGCCTGAGGCACGTGACCGGAATCGGCACCTTCCTCGATGTCGAGCAGCAGCGCGCCTGGATACGGGGCAAGGCGCGGCTCGTCGATGCCGCCGAGCGGCTGGACCAGCCCGAGCAGCGCCTGAGGTACCTCGCGCGCTATGAGAAGCTTCAGCGAATGCCGCAGGCCCGTGCCGTGCTCGACCTCATCGGCCGTTACGGTCGCGATTTCATCCCGATTCCGCGGCGGACCGAGCGGTATTGGTGGTCCGTCTCCTGCCTACCGGCGACGCCGGGTAAGGCGCTGGTCCGCATCAACGCGAGCTGGATGGAGCTGTTTGCGATCCATGCCGACGGCGCCGACCTCCGCGGCAAGTTTCTGCTGCACCTGTCCGACTTCACGACGGATCGTTCGCCGCATCGGGAATCGGTCGACCAGGATTTCCTCGAGCGATCTGTCGCTGGGGCCGGGGACGTCAGCATTTTTTTCCCGCGCGGTGCCGACATATTCGGCATCAAGATCCACGGCGCAAGGTCGGTCGGCAAGTTCCTGCAATCGCCGCGCGTGCAGCAGGCGGTCCGCGTGTTCAACCTCAGCCACATGAACCGCGGCCGGAACGCCTACCAGGCCAGCCATTGCCCGAGCTTGGCCGATCATATGGTCGGTGGGTCCTGATCACGGCGAGCGGGCTCCCGACCTAAGGCCCCCTGGACAATCCTCGCCGGCCTCTGGCATTCAGATGCCTGCGCCCGGCCGGCCGGATACTTGGCCGGGGCGGATGAGGTTTCGGGGTGGTGCCGGGGGCGCTACAGAAACGATATCGACGGGTTGCGTGCGATCGCCGTGCTGGCGGTGGTCGCCTTCCACGCCCAGTTCAACGCATTCCCCGGCGGCTTCATCGGGGTCGACTTCTTCTTCGTGATCTCCGGCTATCTGATCGGCGCGATCATCATCGGGGAGGTGACGGCCGGCCGCTCCTCGCTGCTCGCCTTTTACGAGCGCCGCGTGCGGCGCATCTTCCCTGCTTTGGTCGCCCTGCTGGCGATCGTGAGCGCCGTCGCCTATTTCGGCATGCTGCCGCGCGAGCTGGAGGATTATGCCCGGTCCGCCCTGGCGACGACCTTCTCGGTTTCGAACATCTATTTCTGGCGGACCTCGGGATATTTCGCCACGCCCGCCTATTCGCTCCCGCTGCTCCATACCTGGTCGCTCGCCATCGAGGAGCAGTTCTATATCTTCCTGCCGCTCTTCATCCTGCTGGTGCATCGCCTCTGGCCTTCGCGCCTCAGGCTTCTGCTGGCCGGCATCGCCCTGATCTCCTTTCTGCTCAGCGCGCGGGGCGCCTATGTGGACGTGGAGGCGACCTTCTACCTCCTCCACACCCGCGGCTGGGAGCTGCTGATGGGCACACTCCTGGTCCTCACCCCGACGCCCTGGATCGAGACGCCCTTGAGGCGAAGCCTCGCCGCCGGCGCCGGTGTGCTGCTGATCCTGGTCCCGGCGATGACCTATTGGGAATGGATGGCCTTTCCGGGCATCGCGGCGTTGCCGCCCTGCCTAGGGACCGCCCTGGTCATCGCCGCGGGACGGGGCGGCGAAAGCGTCGTCGCCCGCATCCTCGCCTGGCGGCCGTTCGCCTTCATCGGCCTGATCTCCTATTCCCTCTATCTCTGGCACTGGCCGATCCTCGTGTTCCTGAACTTGGCCGGGCTCACCGCGGCGACGCGGCCTCATACCTCGCTTATCAAGCTCTCGGGCGTGGCGCTGGCGATCCTGCTCGCCTGGCTTTCCTGGCGCTTTGTCGAGAAGCCCTTCCGCTTCGGATCCTGGCGCCCGCGCCGGCTTTTCCTCATGGCGGGCACCGCCGCGGCCGTGCTGGCGCTGGTGGGCTGGACCGCGATCGAGACGCGCGGCCTGCCGGGCCGCTTCCCGCCCCAGGCGATCGCGTTTGCCTCCTATCTCGACTACGACCCCAGCAAGGAGGGCCATTTCCGTTACGGCACCTGCTTCGTCTATTTCCTGGAGGATGTCGCGTCCCTGCCCGGCTCGCCCTGCCTCAGCGAGGAGACCGGGCGCCCCAATTACCTTCTGGTCGGCGACAGCCACGCGGCACATTTCTGGTACGGGCTGTCGCGCGCCTATCCGGAGATCAATTTCCTCCAGGCGACCGGCGCCCGCTGCAAGCCGGAGGTCGATGCCGATCTCCGCGGCGATGCCATGTGCTCGAAGCTGCGCGACTGCGTCTTTTCCGATTTCCTGGCGACCCACAAGGTCGACAGGCTGGTGCTGGCGGCCGCCTGGGATCCGAGCGATCTGGTTTTCGTAGCCCGCACGCTGGACTGGGCGAAGCGGAAGGGGATCGAGGTCACCCTCCTCGGCCCCATGATCCGGTATGACGACCGGCTGCCGCGACTTCTCGCCTTCGCCGCGCGCGACGGCGACCCGGGGCTGGTCGACCGCCATCGCCTCGATCTCCAGCCCCTCGACCAGGTGCTGCGTCGGCTCGCCGCGAGCAAGGGCGTGGAATATGTCTCCTTCTACGATGCGCTGTGCCAGGGGCAATCCTGCCTGCAGCTCGCAGCCCCCATGATCCCCCTGCAATACGATTCCGCGCATCTGACGAAGGAGGGATCGCTCGTCGTCGCCCAGCGCATGCGCGCCCTCCACCGGCCGGCCGATGCCGGCTCCGCCAAACTGGCGCTCATCGGCGGCGAGTAACGCGGGCTCGGTTGCGCCGAGCTAGAGATCCGGCAGCGACAGGAGCCCGCGGAGATCCCGGCCCTGGAAGTCAGGCTTCTCGCCGATCTCCTCGAAGGGCTGATCGCGGCGGTTGACCCAGAAGACGCGATAGCCGAACCACTTGGCCCCAAGCGCATCCCAGGCATTGCTGGAGACGAAGAGGATGTCATGGGCGGACTTGCCGAAGGCCGCGGCGCCGAGGTGATAGGCGGCCGGCGCGGTCTTGTACTGACGCGCGGCATCGATCGAGACCAGGTGGTCGAAATGACGGGTCAATCCCGCCGCGCCGACCACATGATCCAGCATGGAGGGGTCGGCATTCGAAAGCACGCCGAGGCTGAGGCCCCGCGCCTTCAGCGCGCCCAGCACCTCGCCCGCCTCGGGGAAGGCCGGCAGACGGCGATATGCCGCCATCAGCTCGCCGATCCGCGCCTCGTCCATGCCGAGGGCGAGGCGCTTGCTCGTATAGCGCAGCGCCTTGATCGTCAGTTCCCAGAAGGGCGCGTAGTGGCGGCTGCCGCCGGAGGAGGGATCGCTCTGGGTGATGAGGCGGGTGTACTCGATCTGCTTCTCGCGCAGCAGGGAAGCGGCCGTCTCACCCTTGCCGGGATACCAGGCCTCGAGCTCCACGGCCACGGCATGGACGTCGAAGAGCGTGCCATAGGCATCGAACAGCACTGTGGCGAGCTTATGCGCCTCCATGGCGGTTCCCTTCAGCCTGGTTCCGCCAGGCGGATGGCCGCGGCGGCCAGAACCCGGGCGATGCCCATGGCGGCGGCCTCGCCATCGGGACCGGCGAATTCCCGCGCCCCCTCATCGGTATGGAAGCGCCAGCCGCCGGGCCGGCCGATGCCGATGAGCGCGGCGGGCGCGCGCTGCGAGATGTTGCCGAAATCCGTGGCGAAGGGCACCGGCGGCGAATCCGCAACGAAGCCGCGGCCGGCAGCCGCAAAGGCCTCGGCGACGGCAGCGCTCACGCCGGCGTCCGGCCGCACGCCGCAGACGACAGGGCCATCGGTCCAGCGCGCGTCTCTCAGCGCCTCTCGCAGCGGGCCTGCCGCCGCCGCGATCCCTGCTTCGTCATCGGCGAAAAAGAGGAGGCTCGCCGTCAGGACCAGGCCCGTCCCCTCCTCGACATCGCCCGAAAGCTCCATCTGCTCAAGGATGACTCGCGCGGGGTCCACAAGCTCGAGCGCAGCGGTCAGGCGGGAAAGCGCGGCCATGGGTGCCGCGACGACCTCCTTGCGCAGCGAGCGCTGCCCCGACAAGACCGCGCGGTCCCGGCGCATCCAGAGGGAGGCGCGGGAGACGGTGTCAATGAACTCGGGATGGGCATAGAGGGCGGCATCGATCCCGTCCCACAGGCCTGCAGCCGCCGAGATCGCCTTGCCCCCGCCGCGCCCTGCCGTTCCCGGCGCATGGATCTCATCAGCCGGGCAGCCGAAGACGGTGATGCGCCCGGCGAGACGCTCCCTCACCTGCGCCAGCGCAAGGGCGGCAGCGGAGACCCCGCCGGCGATCGGTCCATGGCCGCAGGAATGGACTGGTTCGATCCGACCATCGGCGCGCACGGCCGGTACGGCGTCGTAAAGCATGACCATGCCGACGGAGCGGCCCTCCCGCGCCCCGGTCAGGCTCGCGCGGAAGGCCGTCGCCATGCCGGCGATGCCGCGCTCGACCGCAAAGCCGGCGGCCTCGAGCCGGCGCGCCAGATAGGCCGAGCAGGCATGCTCCTCATGGCCGAGCTCGGGATGGCCGTGGACGAAGCCCATCACCTCGCGCGTGGTGCTGGCCTCGGCTTCGACCGCAGCCATCATTTCCCTGTCCGTGATCGCTGGCTTCGCCATGCCGCCCCTTCGCCGTCCAGTCTCACAGCGCCATCCCGGGATTGCAATCGCCCGCTCGCTGCTGCCTCGCGCGCCGCGAGCGGCTAGACTGCCCGGGATGTCGCGGGAGCCATCCAAGGATTGGGCAGCGCTGATGGCAGCCGCGCAGGACGGCGACCAGAAAGCCTATGCGGCGCTGCTCCGGGCGATCACCCCCTATCTCCGCGCCCTGGCATGGCGGGCCGGGCTGGAGGGCGATGAGATCGAGGACGGGGTCCAGGACATCCTGCTGACCATTCACTCGATCCGCCAGAGCTACGATCCCCGGCGCCCCTTCGCCCCCTGGCTGCTGGCGGTCGCACGCCACCGGCTCATCGACCGCCTGCGCCGGCGCGGCCGCCTCCGGTTCCGCGAGACGGAGCTGACGGCGGATCATGAAACCTTTGCGACAGATGAAACGAACCTTCCCGAGGAGAATGGCGAGATCCGCCGGCTCAAGAAGGCTATCGCCGGCCTTCCCCCCGGCCAGCGCCAGGCGGTCGAGCTGCTGCGGTTGGAGGAGCTCTCCCTGAAGGAAGCCGCGGCCCGGAGCGGGCAATCGCCATCGGCATTGAAGGTCGCGCTGCACCGCGCCTTGAGGCGGCTGCGCATCCTGATGCCCAGGAGTTGACCATGCGTTCGACGGAGGAGCTGATTTCATCCCTTGCGACGGAGTTGGCGCCGGTGCGCCGGCTGAAGCCGCCGGCGCTGCGCGCGCTGGGATGGATCCTGCTGGCCACGGCGCTGATAGTCACACTGGTCCTGCTGCGGGGCTTGCGCACGGATATGTCGGATTGCCTCCGGGATCCCGCCTATCTCGTTCAGCTGGCCGGCGCCTGGCTGACGGGCGCGGCAGCGACCTTCGCCGCCTTCGAGGTCAGCCTGCCCGATCGGCCGCGCAGCTGGCTTCTCCTGCCGCTTCCCTTCGCCGCCTTCTGGCTCAGCGGTTTCGCCTATGGCTGCCTCGCGGATTGGGTGGCGATCCCCGCGGGCGCGCCGGTCATCCCCGACAGCGTCCGCTGTCTCGAGACGCTGATCATGGCGAGCCTGCCGCTCGGCCTCGTGCTCTGGATCATGCTGCGCCGGGCCCGGCCATTGCGCCCGGCCGCGACTGCCTGGATCGGCGCGCTGGCGGTCGCCGCCTTCGCCGATACGGCCCATCTGCTGATCCACGTGGTCGAGGCCTCGGCCCTCGTCCTGGTCATCAATCTGATACCGGTAACCCTGATCCTTCTGCTGGGCGGGCTTCTCGGCCGGCACTCCCTCGCCCTGGCAAGGTAGCCCGCGCGCAGGTCTCGCCTTCGGCCAATGCATGGGCGCCCGCGCGGACCAGCGCCTATCTTAGCCCCATGAGCGAGGACCCGCCCCGCGCCTTGTCCCTTGCTGCCGGCGGGTTCATCGCCCTCGCCGTGGCCCAGGGCATCGGCCGCTTCGTCTATACGCCCATCCTTCCCTTCATGGTGGCGGGCATCGGCCTCACCAAACCCGAGGCGGGGCTGATCGCCTCGGCGAACTTCCTCGGCTATCTCCTGGGCGCGCTGGCGGCAGCGAGCCCGCGCCTTCCCGGCGGCAAGCGCGGCGGGTTCATCGCCGGGCTTGCGGGCAGCGGGCTCACCACAGCTGCCATGGGGCTGGTGAGCTCCGCGCCTGCCTTCCTCGCGCTGCGCTTTCTGGGCGGCATCGCCAGCGCCTTCGTCCTGGTCTTCGCCTCGGCCCTGGTGCTGGAGCGGCTGGCCGCCATGGGCCGGCCCAGGCTGAGCTCGCTGCATTTCGCCGGCGTCGGCAGCGGCATCGCGTTCTCGGCCTTGCTCATCGCCGGGCTCGAGGCCACGGGCTTCGGCTGGCGGGTGCAGTGGCTGGCGAGCGGCGGTTTCACCCTCATCGCCCTGGTGCTGACCTTGCCCCTCATCCCGCCGGCGCCCGAGCCGCGCCCGGTCGCGCCGCATAAGGCAGCGGCATCCGGCGGCAGCGATGGCCGCATGCGCCGGCTCGTCCTCGCTTACGGCCTGTTCGGCTTCGGCTATGTCATCACGGCCACCTTCATCTCCACCATCGCCCGATCCTCGCCCTCCCTGCGGGGGCTTGATTTCCTGGTCTGGCTCGCCGTCGGCCTCGCCGCGGCGCCCTCGGTCGCGCTCTGGGTCGCCATCGGACAGCGCCTCGGCAACGAAGCCGCTTACGCGCTCGCCAATCTGATCGAGGCGCTTGGCGTCGCGCTCAGCGTGCTGGCCACGAGCCTCGCCGGCCTCGTGCTCGCCGCCCTCCTCCTCGGCGGCACCATGATGGGCATCACGGCGCTCGGCCTCATCGAGGTGCGCCTACTCTCCCGGGGCGATCCGCGCCGGAGCCTCGCTCTGATGACCGCCGCCTTCGGCTTCGGCCAGATGATCGGCCCGAGCTTCGCCGGCTATGCCTATGCGTTCACCGGCAGCTTCCGCGGCGCCACCTTCGCCGCCGTCGCGGCGCTGGTGATCGCGGCGGTGCTGGTCTGGCCGGGCGACAGGCTCTGGCGCAGGAGTTTTGACAAACCCGCGGCTCTCCCCTAGCCTCGGGTCATGCACGTGACCCTGAACTCGATGATCGTCGGCATCCTTCCGGCCGCCCCCGGCGGGCCAGGGATCTTCTGCGTGCGATAGCTTCGGATCGACAGGCAAAGAAACCAAAGGCCCCGCCGGCAGCACCGGCGGGGCCTTTGGTTTTGGGGAACAGATCATGGCGGATATCACGGTCGAGGGATTGAGCAAGAATTTCCGCGTGCGCCGGCCGGCGGCCAATGGCCAGGCGAAAGCGGGGGCACTCGCGCGCCTGCTAAGGCCGCGGCCGGTGGTAGAACTGCCGGTGGTGAGCAGCATCTCCTTCGCGGTCGCGGCGGGGGAGCGGGTCGCCTTCATCGGCCCCAACGGCGCGGGCAAATCGACGACCCTCAAGATGCTGACCGGCATCCTGCGTCCGAGCGCCGGCCATGCGGAGGTGGCGGGCTACGTGCCCTGGCAGCAGCACCGCCAGCTCGCGCGGCGCATCGGCATCGTCTTCGGCCAGCGCTCCCAACTCTGGTACACGCTGCCCGTGCGCAGCAGCTTCGAGCTCCTGCGGCGGATCTACGATGTCGACCGATCTACCCACCGGGAGCGGCTGGAGCGGCTCGCCCGGACCTTCGAGATCGGCGACCTGCTGGACCGGCCGGTCTCCGAGCTTTCCCTCGGCCAGCGCATCCGCTCCGAGATCGCGGCATCCCTGCTGCACGGCCCCGGGCTGCTGTTGCTGGACGAGCCGACCATCGGTCTCGACGTCACCGCCAAGGCGGCGCTGCGCGATCATCTGGGGGAGCTGTCGCGGGCCGAGGGGACGACGGTGCTGCTGACGTCCCATGACACCGGCGATATCGAGACGATTTGCGACCGGGTGATCGTCATCGACCACGGCCGGCTGCTCCTCGACCAGCCCCTGGAGCGCCTGCGGCGGGAATTCCTCCAGCACCGCGCCATGACCCTGGTCACCGCGGAGGAGCATCCCCGCCTCGACATTCCCGGCGTCGCGGTTGCCACAGCGGAACCTTATCGGCTGAGCCTCAGCGTCGACACCGCGCGCATGCCGGTCGAGAAGGTCGTAGCCGCCGCGCTCGCCCAGCTCTCGCTGCGCGACATCGTCATCGAGAACCCGCCTCTGGAAGAGGTGATCAAGGCGATCTATCGCGACGGCATCGGCCGAAAGGAGATCTCCCATGCGACGGGCTGAGCTCGGCGCACTCCTGGCCTTCGCCCTGCTCGGCTGGCGCCGGGCCGCGGCCGATCGCGCCGGCGGGCTCGGCCGGCTCGCCTTCTACTGGCTGATCCTGCTGATCTTCTGGGCCCTGTGGCGAGCGACGCCGCTGCAGGAGCTGGGCCGCCCCGGCCTCGATGCCGCCCGGCTCTTCTGGTACATGGCAGTGACCGAATGCGTGCTCATCGCCGTGGGCTTCCCCTACCGCGAGATCGAGCGCGACATTCTCTCCGGCGAGATCGCGGCAGGGCTGGCGCGCCCGCTCCCCTATGCGATGGCCCTCCTCGCCGAATGGATCGGGGGATGCTGCCATCGCCTTCTCCTGCTGGGCGCGGGCGGCGTCGCCATCGGCCTGTGGGTCACAGGTGGGATCTCGATCCCTCTCGCCGTCCTCCCAGCGATGCTGCTGTCGACGGCGATCGCAATGCTGCTGGTTCTGCTCTGCCATCTCCAGCTCGGATATGCCGCGGCCTGGGTCGGCACGCCGGCACCCTTGTTCTGGGTCTGGCAGAAGATGACCTTCGTGCTCGGCGGGCTGATGATCCCGCTCACCCTCTATCCCGAGCCCTTTGCCAGCCTGACCCAGGCCTCGCCCTTCGCCGCCATGGTCTTTGCGCCGGCCTCCTTCCTGCTGGGCGCGTCACCGTCCGCCATCGCGCAAACCCTGGGCCTGCAGCTTCTCTGGCTCGTCTTGATCGGCCTCATGACATGGCTGGTCGAGCGCGCCGCGGCGGCCCGCTTTGCCGATCGGGGTATTTAGGAGGTATCGAATGAGCAGCCTTGCCTATGTCGCCGCCCTCCTCAGGGTCAATCTCGCGGCCTGCTTCGCACGCCCGACCTTCGCGGCGACCTCGGCGGCCATGATGCTCGCCAACAACCTGATCATCTTCCTGCTCTGGGTCGTCTATTTCGCCGATTTCTCCAATCTCGGCGGCTGGGGGCTCCACGACATGGCGCTCCTCATCGGGGTCGTCGCCTGGAGTTTCGGCCTGATGGTCTTCTTCGCCGGGGGCCTGCGCGACCTTGCCAGCACCATCGCCAATGGCGGGCTCGACATCCATCTCGGGCGCCCGCGCCATCCTTTGCCAGGTCTGCTGCTCTCTCGCGCCATCCCCTCCGGTCTCGGCGACATAGCGAGCGCCTTCCTGTTCTGGTTCTGGCTCGGCGGCGCCAGGCTCGGCGATCTGCCGCTGTTGCTCGCCGTCTCGACCGCGGCGGCCGTGGTGCTGGGCGCGACCGTCACCATCACCCAATGCCTGCCCTTCTGGCTCACCGGATCGGCGGCGCTCTCCGAGGAAGTCTTCAACATGCTGATGATGGTCGTCTTCTATCCCCAGCATCCCTATGGCTTCCTGGTGCGCCTCGCGCTGTTCACGGTCTTTCCGGCGGCCTTCATCGCGCTCCTGCCGGTGGAGGCCATTCGTCACCACAGCCTGCTGGAGGCTCTCGGCGTGCTCGCCGCGGCCATCGGCTATGGCGCGCTGGCGGTCTATGTGTTCGAGCGCGGGCTTCGCCGCTATGCCTCGGGCAACCGGATCCTGGAGCTGCGCTGATGTGCCATGGACAGAGCGCGCCGGGGCTCGCAAGATGAGACCGTCATGCTGATGCGCGACGAGATCATTCAGATCGCGGACATCTATGTCCCGACCAAGCGGCGGGCGACGCTCAATCCCGCAACCGTCGAGAAGATCGCCGAGAGCATGCTCGAGGAAGGCCAGCGCACGCCCATCCTGGTGCGCAAGGATGGCGACCGCTTCGTCCTGGTGGAGGGGCTCCACCGGCTGGAAGCCTGCAAGTCCCTCGGCGAGACGAAGATCAAGGCCCTCTTCGTCCAGGCGCGACGCAGCTAGGCAGCTGGCGGAGCTGCTTCCCAGCCGGCCTCCCCCCACGAGTATTCCCAAGCCCCCTTCGCGCTAGTCGTGCATGCTGTTGATCGCGAGCACCGCCGCGAAACCGCCGAAAGCGATAAGAACGAGGATGAGGTAGAGAAACTGCGCCGTGGTCATGGGGCTCTCCTTCCGCTGCGTCCCCTCGGCTCAGGGCTCGATTACGCGCCCTTCGCCCGGCGCGGTCAAGCTCGGGACCTCCGGCGAGCATGCGAAAGAAATACTCACGCGAGTTGTTATTTCTTCTCGTTCCACCCCGGGGCTTCGCCCGTGCTATCCGATTCAACCGTGATCAGCACTTGCGAGGAGCAGCCCCATGTCTCTGGACAGCAGCATCATCGCTTCCCTGCCGGCGGTCGAAGCCGATCTAAACTACACGGTGCCCATGGCGGAGCGGGCGCGGGACTATGCCTATGACCCGCCGCCCGGCGTGCCTCATTCCAACACCACCCTCGAGGCCCGGCGCTTCACCATCCGCGATATCAGGCCGGTGGCGACGCGCCCCTCGCTCGATGGCGAAGGGTTCGCGGCACTCCGGCATCAGAGCGCCGTCGCCGACTTCTATGACGATGAGGAGGTGGTGCGGGTCTACTACCCCGAGGCCGCGGCGCTGATCCAGGAAGCGACCGGCGCAACCCGTGTCTTCGTCTTCGACCACACCCGCCGGCGCCACAAGCCCGACGCGGACTTCCGGCGGAACGAAGCGAAGCAGCCCGCCCGCGAGGTGCATGTCGACCAGACGGTGAAGTCCGGTCCGCAGCGCGTGCGCGACCTGCTGCCGGCTGAGGCCGCGAAGCTGCTCGCGGGCCGGGTCCAGATCATCAATCTCTGGCGGCCGATCCGCGGGCCCGTCCGGGACGCGCCGCTGGCGGTCTGCGACGCGCGGAGCGTGGCGCCGGTAGATCTGATGCCTTCGGACCTCATCTACCGCGACCGGATCGGGGAGACCTACTCCGTCACCTGGAATCCGGCCCATCGCTGGTTCTATCTCTCGGGGATGACCCCGGAGGAGGCCCTGCTGGTGAAGTGCTACGAGTCTCGCACCGATGGCCGCGCCCGCTTCGCCCCGCACAGCGCCTTCACCGACCCCACCGCTCCGCCCGACGCTCCCATGCGGGAGAGCATCGAACTCCGGACGCTGGTTTTCCACGACGCCTGACTTCTGCCCCATCGGCGACACCCCCCTCACCCCGGCCCTCTCCCCCGTTCCGGGGGCGAGGGGAAGAGGGAAGCGTCGGGGTCTACCTCGCCCTCGCCTCCGCCCTCCAGGCGTCGAAATCCTTTTCGACGGCGGCGGCTGCGGCCTTGGTCGCCTGGCGCAGCCAGTCCGCCGGGCGGGAATCGAGATCCTGCAGCACGGCGGCCTGCTTCGATGCCGAGGCCGCATGGATCGCGCCAAGGTCGAAGCCCATGGCCTCGAGCAGTGCTGCCGGCAGGCCCCGGATCGTGCCCCGGTTGAGATCGACCTTGCGTGAATCCGGCGCGCTCCGCCGGACGATGAAATGCCCGTAGATATCGAGAAACGGATCGGGCGCGCGGAACCTTCCCCTGGCCAGATCGAGAAACCGCGATCTCGGGTTCGCCGCGTCATGAGCCCAGTCCCAGGCGGAGGGAACCAGGGCCTTTGCCTCGCGCAGGATCCGCCCGCCGCCCCAGCTCGCACTCACGACGTAGCGCGGCCGGCCGAGGCTGCCGCCGCCCTTGCGGCGGGGGGCAAAGCGGAGATCCGAGGCGTTGCGCGGCAGGCCTTTCTTCAGGGCCTTCGCCACCTCCGCCGGCGGGTTGATCGCCGTCAGCGCATCTACCTCCTGCCAGAATTTGCGCCGCTCCGCATCGTTGCAGGCGACATAGGGGCGCATCCAGGTCTCCTGCTCGTCCAGCAAGGTCGGGCGAGGCCGGGTGAGACCACGGCGATAGCCGATGAGGATCGCCTCACTCGCCTCACGATTGCCGACCGAAATGTCCGGTGCCAGGCGCGCGCTGGTCGCCAGACGCAGCAGGTCGAAGACATAGGGAATGAGCGCGGCCTCGTCGAAATCATTGATGCCCCAGATCAGCCGGCCCTCGGCGT
>DATFRE010000446.1:0-11510 GCA_035263545.1 Dongiaceae bacterium | reverse complement strand
TCCCGGAAAACCCGCGCCACGGCGCGCCAGGAAGCGCTCGGCGGCGGCGATGAAGCAGGCGATCGCCGCCTTCATATCGGCGGCCCCGCGCCCGAAGAGCTGGCCATTGCGGATCTCGCCCCCGAAGGGATCGCCGCTCCAGCCGCCAGCATCGCCAACCGGCACGACATCGCTATGGCCGGCGAAGGCGAAGGCCGGCCCTTGGCCTTCGCCCCATCGCGCATAGAGATTGTCCACGGCGGCGCTGTCCGGCGCCTGGAAGGGCAGGCGCCAGCAGCGAAAGCCGATGCCGCGGAGCGTCCGCTCCAGCAGGTCGAGTGCGCCCGCCTCCGCCGGCGTCACGCTGGGACAGCGGATGAGAGACTGGGTCAGCTGGACAGGGTCGAGACCCGCCATGGGTCAGTCCCGAAGCAGCTCGTTGATGGAGGTCTTGGCCCGCGTCTTCTCGTCGACCCGCTTGACGATGACGGCACAATAGAGGCCCGGGCCCGGCTCGCCATTGGGCAGGGGCTTGCCGGGCAGCGTGCCGGAGACCACCACCGAATAGGCGGGCACGCGGCCGTAATGCACGGTGCCGGTGGCCCGGTCGACGATCTTGGTCGAGGCGCTGATATAGACGCCCATGGAGAGCACGCTGCCGCGCTCGACGATGATGCCCTCGACCACCTCGGAGCGCGCGCCAATGAAGCAATCGTCTTCGATGATCACGGGATTTGCCTGGAGCGGCTCGAAGACCCCGCCGATGCCGACGCCGCCCGAGAGATGGCAGTTCCTGCCGATCTGGGCACAGGAGCCGACGGTAACCCAGGTATCGACCATGGTGCCGCTCTCGACCCTGGCGCCGGCATTGATGAAGCTCGGCATCACCACCACGCCCGGCGCGATGTAGGCCGAGCGGCGGACGACCGCCCCGGGCACGACGCGGAATCCTGCCTCGCGGAAACGGTTGGCGCCCCAGCCCTCGAACTTCAGCGCCACCTTGTCATAGGCGCGGCACCCGGCCTCCATGGGCTCGGAATCCCGCAGGCGGAAATAGAGCAGCAGGGCCTTCTTCAGCCATTGATGCGTCGTCCAAAGGCCCGCTTCCGGTGCGGCGACGCGGTAGGTCCCGCGATCGAGACCTTCCATCGCGGCCTCGACCGCATCGCGGATCTCCCCCTTGGTCGCGGGCGTGATGGTGTCGCGCTTCTCCCAGGCGGCATCGATCACCGCCGCGAGACTCCTGTCGTCCATGATCGTTTCCCCAGCTAGCGGTTGCTTCGCCCAGGGCTCTGCGCCTGCGGCGCATGCTCGCTGAGCCAGCCGACGAGATCGTCGGTCACATGGTGGATGTGGTCGCCGGCATCGTCCATCGATGCCCATTCCTCGCCGGTCAGCACCAGGACCGTGGTCATGCCCAGCGCCGCGGCGGGCCTCAGATTGCGGGGCAGGTCCTCGATCATGGCCGCACGTGTCGGATCGATCCCGTGACGGGCGACCAGGCTGCGATAGGTCGCCGGGTCCGGCTTCGGCAGATAGTCGGCGGCGACGATGTCGAAGATGTCCTCGAAGTGATGGGCGACGCCGAGCCGCGCCATGACCCGGGCAGCATGGGCGACTGAGCCGTTGGTGAAGATGAACTTGCGTCCCGGGAGTGCCGCCAGCGCCGCATCAAGGGCCGGGCTGGGCGGCACCGGGGCGAGGTCGATCTCATGCACGAAGTCGAGGAAATCACGGGGGTCGATGCCGTGATGGGTCATCAAGCCGCGCAGCGTCGTGCCATGTTCGCGGAAATAGCGCTTCTGCAGGTCGCGCGCGGCGGCCTGCTCCAGTCCCAGCAGCGCCTCGATGAAGAGGCCGATGCGCCGATCCACCTGGGCGAAGAGATTGCAACGCGCCGGATAGAGCGTGTTGTCGAGATCGAAGACCCAGTCGGTGACGTGGTCGACGGAGCGGAGGCGCGCCTGCGGATTGACTTGTTGATTCATTTGGCGTGGCCGCTAGTCGCGCCGGACCAGCGTGCCGACCCCATGGGCGGTGAAAATTTCCAGCAACAGGACATGGGGCACGCGCCCGTCGAGGATGACGGCCGCCTCGACCCCGTCCTTGAGCGCGTCCAGGCAGGTCTGCAGCTTCGGAATCATGCCGCCGCTGATGGTGCCGTCCTTCATCAGGCTCGATACCTGACTGGCCGTGAGGTCGGTCAGAAGATTGCCTTCTTTGTCGAGCACGCCCGGCACATCGGTCAGCATCAGAAGCCGGGTCGCGGCGACCGATCCCGCGACGGCGCCGGCCGCGGTATCGGCATTGATGTTGTAGGTCTCGCCCGCCCGGCCATAGCCGATGGGCGCGATCACGGGAATGAAGCCGGCCACGGCGAGGCGGCGCAGCACATCGGCATCCACCCCGACCGGATCGCCGACGAAGCCGAGGTCGATGGTCTGGCCATTCTTGGTCATCTGCACCCGGCTCGCCATCATCAGCCCGGCATCCTTGCCGCTAAGCCCGAGCGCGCTGCCGCCAGCCTGGTTGATGGCCGAGACGATCTGCTTGTTGGTCTTGCCCGCCAGCACCATCTCGACCACCTCGACGGTGGCCGCATCGGTGACCCTGAGCCCGTCGATGAAGCTGCTCTTGATCTGGAGGCGCTCCAGCATCTCGCCGATCTGCGGACCCCCGCCGTGGACCACGATCGGATTGATGCCGACCTGCTTGATCAGCACGATATCCCGGGCGAAGACGCGGGCAATCTCGTCATCGATCATGGCGTGGCCGCCATATTTGATGACGAAGGTCTTGCCGGCATAGCGCTGCATATAAGGCAGCGCCTCCTCCAGCGTGCGCGCGGTGCGCAGCCAATGCTTGGTTTCGGTGAAATCGCGGACCTGAGTCATGGGCGCGCACTCTATCTCAAAGGGGTGGGGGTTGAAAGCACGGGGGGAACGGCCTCGGCCAGCTCCGCCAGGGCGGCGCGCAGCGCCTCGATCCCCTGGCCCGTATGGGCGCTGGTGGCGATGATCTCGGGATGGGCGGCGCCGTGCCGGGCGAGCTCGGCCGCGATCTTGCGCGTCAGCCCCGCCAATGCCTCCGCGCCCACCTTGTCGGCCTTGGTCAGCACGACCTGATAGGAAAGCGCGGCACGGTCCAGCTCGGTCATCGTGCTGCAATCGGAGTCCTTCAATCCGTGGCGGGCGTCGACGAGCAGGCAGAGACGGCGGAGCCGCACCCGGCCGCGGAGATAGAGTGCGATGAGGCGCGTCCAGGCGCCGGACTGGCGCCGGCCCACCGCGGCGAAGCCATAGCCGGGAAGATCCACCAGCATCAGCCGTCCGCCGAGATCGAAGAAATTGATCTGCTGCGTGCGTCCGGGGGTGTGGGACACGCGGGCGAGCGCCCTCTGCCCGGTGAGCGCGTTGATCAGGCTCGACTTGCCGACATTCGATCGCCCGGCGAAGGCGACCTCCGGCAGGCTCGCCGGCGGCAGGGCCTCGGCCGTCGTCGTGCCGGCGACGAAGCGGCATTCCCGGGCGAAGAGACGCCGGCCGGCCTCCAACGCCGCGAGGCGCCGGTCGGCCTCGCGCGCCTCGCTGCTCAGGCCGTCTTTTTCTTGGCCATCTGCCACATCAGGAACCGTTGCTGCGTGATGGACAGCAGGTTGTTCCAGGCCCAGTAGATCACCAGCCCCGCCGGGAAATGCGCGAGCGTGAAGGTGAAGATGACGGGCAGCAGCATGAAGATCTTGGCCTGCACCGGATCCGGCGGCGCCGGGTTCAGCTTCTGCTGCAGAAACATCGTGATGCCCATCAGGATCGGCCACACGCCCAGACTAAGGGTGGCGACGAAGGGGAAGTCCACAGGCACCGGCCAAGGGCCGAGACCGAAGAGATTGATCCAGGACGTGGGATCGGGGGCGGAGAGATCCTTGATCCAGCCGAAGAAGGGCGCGTGGCGCATCTCGATGGTGACATAGAGGGTCTTGTAGAGGCAGAAGAAGACGGGAATCTGCACCACCACCGGCAGGCAGCCCGCGGCGGGGTTCACCTTCTCCCGTTTGTAGAGCGCCATCATCTCCTGATTGAGCTTCGCCTTGTCGTTCTTGAAGCGCTCGCGCAGCTGGGTCATCTGCGGCGTCAGGTTCTTCATCTTGTTCATCGCCCGGAAGGATTTGTTCGCGAGCGGGAACAGGCAGAGGCGCACGAGGATGGTCAGTATGAGGATGGCGATGCCGAAATTGCCGACCAGCTTGTAGATGAAGTCGAGGACGAAGAAGAGCGGCTCGGTCAGGAACCAGAGATAGCCGAAATCCACCGCGCGCTCGAACAGTGGGATGCCGTAGCGGTCGCGATACTCGCCGAGGAGGCGCACCACCTTGGCCCCGGCGAAGATCCGGGTGGAGTTGCTGATGGTGGCGCCCGGCGCCAGGCTGGCACCCTTGGCACCGCGGAAATTGCTCCAATACCGGTCCGTCTCATTCACCTTGTCGTGAGCGAAGACCGCATTTATGGCGTCGGACTGGGTCGGGATCAGCGCCGCCAGCCAGTATTTGTCCGTGAAGCCCAGCCACCCACCGGTGCTGGTGAAACTCTGCTCGCCGCTCTTGACGAGGCTCGAGTAGGACAGCTCCTTGAGGCTGCCATCGAAAGCAGCGATCGGACCCTCATGCAGGATGGAAGAGCCGATGGTCTTGGGGGTGCCGAAGCGCTGGATCTGGGAGAAGGGATAGAGAGTCGCCGCGACGGCGCCGGTGTTCTTCACCGAATCGGTCACGGTGAACATGTAGTTCTGGTCGACCTCGAACTTGCGGGTGAAGGTGAGGCCCTGGCCGTTGTCCCAGGTCAGCGTGACGGGATGGTCCGGCGAGAGCGTCGCGGCGTCCGCGGTCCAGCGGGTATTGGCGTCCGGCAATTTCAGTGTGCCGCCGCTCGCCGCGACCCAACCGAACTCGGCGTAATAAGCATCGGAGGTCCCTGGCGGATTGAGTAGCACGACCAGGGGGCTGCCCTTCTGCACGGTCTCGTGGTATCGCGCCAGGGTCAGATCGTCGAGACGCCCGCCCGTCAGAGCGATCGAGCCGAGCAGGGCGTCGGAGCTGATCTTCACGCGCGCGCTTTCCGCGAGTGCGGCTTCCCGCGGCTTGAAACTGGGCGTGGCCGGCGCAGCCGGTACCGCCACAGCACCCGGCGATGTCGTCTCGCTCGTCGCACTCGTCGTCGCCACCGGATGGACCGGCGGGTAGAGCCGATTGATCAGGTATTGCGAGCCGATGAGGACGATCAGGGAGAGGCCGATCGCCAGTATGAGATTCTTCTGCTCCATCATTCTCGTCTCGTCCTATCGGGTCCGGGGTCGCGCCATGGGCGCCCTGGATATTGCGTCGCGATCCGGTCGCGCCAAGGGTGCCGGCGGCACCGGGTCATAGCCATGCCCGCCCCAGGGGTGGCAACGCGCCAGGCGCGCCAGCGCGAGGCGCATACCGGTGAACGGGCCATGGGTCAGGATCGCCTCGGCGGCATATTCCGAGCAGCTCGGCGCGAAGCGGCAGGAGCGCGGCAGGAGCGGCGAGAGCGTCCACTGGTAGAGGCGGATCGGGAGCACGGCCGCGCGGCGAAGCCAGATTGCAGCACCGGTCATGCCCGCATGTCCTTCATTCCCGCCAGGCGCCGAGACGCCTCAGCCCCTCCTCGAGATCGCCGATCAGCGCCTGGTAGCGCCGGTTGAGCGTGCCAGTCCGGGCGATCAGCACATAGTCATGCCCGTCCAAGGCATGGGCGGGCAGAACCGCGGCCGAGACGGCGCGCAGCCGTCGGCGCGCGCGATTGCGCGCCACCGCATTGCCGACCTTGCGGCTGGCGGTGAAGCCGACGCGCCAGGATGCGCCCGCGGGCGACCCGGCGGCAGCCTGAAGGATCAGGCCCGGCGCCACCCATTTGCGGCGACCGGCGGCGACCTTCAGGAATTCGGCCCGGCGGGTGAGGCGCGGTCGGGACGTCATCGAAGGCGCCTTCTGGGGCGCCATCCGGCTAGGCGCTAAGGCGCTTGCGACCCTTGGCCCGCCGGTTGGCCAGCACCTTGCGGCCGCCGACAGTGGCCATGCGGGCCCGGAAGCCGTGACGGCGCTTGCGGACGAGCACACTTGGTTGATACGTGCGCTTCACGTTAGAACTCCGTTGCGAGAGATAGCATTGAGCGGAAATGCGCCGGCTGTATAAGGGCTTAACCGGCGAGAGTCAACGCTTCCCGGCTTTACCGGAAGATCGGCGCCCCGGATCCTGGCACCCGAAACCCCAACGAGGTGGCGTGCGCCCGAAGCCGATGTTAAATCAATCACATGGCGCAAGGCACCCCTGCCGGCTCCGGGTCGCACGGCGTGCGGCGGTGGCTGCCGCTGCTGCTGATCCTCGTGCTCGTGGCGGCGTTCTTCCTGCTCGGCTTCCAGAACTACATCTCGCTGGCGAGCCTGCGCGCCCATCACGCCTGGCTTGCCCGCCAGGTCGCCGGGCACCTGCCGCTGGCGCTGCTCGCCTATATGCTGGTCTATGCCGCGGTCGTGGCGCTGTCGCTTCCCGGCGGTGCCGTGCTGACGGTCGCCGGCGGCTGGATGTTCGGGCAATGGCTGGGCACCGCGGCTGTGGTAGTGGCAGCGACCGTCGGCGCAACGCTCATTTTCCTTGCGGCCCGCACGGCCCTGGGCGACAGCCTGCGCCGGCGCGCCGGGCCCTGGCTCCAGCGGCTGCAGGCGGGGTTCCAGGCCGATGCCTTCAACTATCTGCTCTTCCTGCGCCTGGTGCCCCTCTTCCCCTTCTTTGTCGTCAACCTGGTGCCGGCCTTTCTCGGCGTCCGCCTGCGCAGCTTCGTGCTCGCGACCCTGATCGGCATCATTCCGGCGACCTTCATCTTCGCCACCTTCGGCGCAGGCCTTGGCGACCTCTTGGCCCAGAACGGCGAGATCACCTTGAGCCAGGTGCTGAGCCCCCGATTCCTGACGGCGTTGGCCGGCCTCGCCCTTCTCGCCTTGCTGCCCGTCATCTATCGCCATTGGCGCCATCGGCAGAAGCCCAGGGCCGGAGAGATCGAATGACCGAGCTTCTGACCCCCGACATCTGCGTCATCGGTGCCGGCACCGCCGGGCTGGTGACCGCGGCCGGGGCCAGCCAGCTCGGCGCGAGCACGGTCTTGATCGAGGCCGACCGGATGGGCGGGGATTGTCTCAACACGGGCTGCGTTCCCTCCAAGGCTCTGCTCGCCGCCGCCCATGCCGCCACTGCCTATCGCCGGGCCGCGGCCTTCGGGCTGACCCAAGCCCCGCCCCGGGTCGACTTCGCCAAGGTCATGGCCCATGTCCAAGGGGTGATCGCCGCCGTCGCACCCAACGATTCCCAGGCGCGCTTCGAGGGGCTCGAAGTGCGGGTCCTCCGTTCCCGCGCCCGGTTCACGGGCCCGCAAGAGGTCGCCACCGGCGATCTCAGGATAAGAGCCCGGCGCTTCGTCATTGCCACGGGCTCCGCGCCTGCGGTGCCGGCGGTCCCGGGCCTCGCGGGCCTGCCCTATCTCACCAATGAGACCATCTTCGACCTCGAAAGCCTGCCGGAGCATCTGCTGGTCATGGGCGGCGGGCCCGTCGGCTGCGAGCTGGCCCAGGCTTTCCGGCGCCTGGGGGCGCAGGTGAGCCTGGTCGAGATGGCGAGCCTGCTGCCCAAGGACGATCCCGAGCCCGTTGCCCTGCTGCGCCGGGCGCTGCTCAAGGACGGCATCGCGCTCTATGAGGGCCATAAGGTCCTGGCGGCGGAGGCTGCTGGTGCCGGGATCGCTCTCACCCTCGAAGCCGGGGCGGGCCAGCACCGGCTTGAGGGCTCCCATCTCCTGGTCGCAGCGGGGCGCCAGCCGCGGGTGGCCGATCTCGGCCTCGAAGCGGCGGGCATCGCGCATTCTCCGAAAGGGATCGAGGTGGATGGGCGGCTTCGCACCACGAACCGGCGGGTCTTCGCCATCGGCGATGTGGTGGGCGGTCCGCAGTTCACCCATCTCGCCGCCTATCATGCCGGCATCGTCATCCGCAACGCGCTGTTCCGTCTGCCCTCCAAGGCGGATCTCTCGGCGCTGCCCTGGGTCACTTATACCGATCCCGAGGTCGCCCATGTCGGCCTCAGCGAGGCGGCGGCCCGCGCGCAGGGTCCCGTCCGCCTGTTGCGCTGGCCGCTGGCGGAGAACGACCGGGCCCAGGCCGAGCATCTGGAGCATGGCGCGATCAAGCTGGTTGTCACCCCCGGCGGACGGATCCTCGGCGCGGACATCGTCGCCCCGGGAGCCGGGGAGATGATCCATCTCTGGACGCTGGCGGTGAAAGAGCGCCTCAAGCTCGGCGCCGTCGCCGGCATGATCGCCCCTTATCCGACCCTCGCGGAAATCGGCAAGCGCGCAGCGACCAATTTCTTCATACCCAAGCTGTTCAATGACCGCAGCCGGCGGCTGGTCCGCCTGCTGCTGCGGCTGGGCTAGCAGGGGAGCCGCGATGTCGGCCAATGGTCATCGCCTTCGCATGCCGCCGCTGGGCAAGAGCCTCTCGGCGCGGGTGCTGCTGCTGACCATCGCCTTCGTCATGCTGGGCGAAGTGCTGATCTATGCGCCCTCGGCCGGGCGCTTCCGCCTCGAATATCTGCAGGAGCGGCTTGCGACCGCTCATGTCGCCGTCCTCGCATTGCTCGCGACGCCGAATTTCATGGTGAGCGATTCCCTTCAGGCCGAGCTGATGCAGCATGCCGGCGCCTATGTGGTGGCGCTGACGCGGCCCGACGGGGTGAAGCTGATGATGCGGGCGAAGACCGGCGTGCCGCCGGTCGACGCCAGCTACGATCTCGCCCAGCGCCATTTCTTCGGCCTGATCGGCGATGCCTTCGCCGCCCTCTGGCAGAGCGGCAACCGGGTGATCCGGGTGAGGGGCCCCTCGCCCAAGGATCCCCATGCCATCGTCGAGGTGGTGATCGACGAGGCGCCGATGCGCGCGGCCCTCATCGACTATTCCGAGCGCGTGCTGGGACTCTCCATCGTCATCTCTCTGATCACCGCGGCGCTGGTCTATCTCAGCCTGCAATGGCTCATGATCCGGCCCATGCGGCGGCTGACGGAGGCCATGGTCGCCTTCCGCGACGATCCGGAGGATCTCTCCGCCACCATCCAGCCGAGCCGGCGCAGCGACGAGATCGGTGTCGCCGAGCATGAGCTGGTGGAGATGCAGGCGGGGCTGCGCGCCGCCTTGCAGCAGAAGACGCGGCTCGCAGCCCTGGGTGGCGCGGTCACCAAGATCAATCACGATCTGCGCAACATCCTCTCCACGGCGGCGCTGGTGTCGGACCGCCTGACCGCCAGCGGCGATCCGGAGGTGCGGCGCAATGCCAGGGCTCTCCTCGCCGCCATCGACCGGGCCGTCGAGCTCTGCAGCAGCACCCTCAACTTCACCCGCGAGGGGCCGCCGGCCCTCAACCTTTCGCGCTTCGCACTCTCGGAGCTGGTGGAGGAAGTCGCTCTCAGCCTGCCGACACAGGCCGATGGGTCCGGGCCCCTCAGCAACCATTGCCCGCCGGAGCTCGAGATCGAGGCTGACCGGGCACAGATCTTCCGGATCATTGCCAATCTCGCCCAGAACGCTGCCCAAGCGGGCGCCAGCCTGATCGCGGTCAAGGCGCGGCTGGAGGGCAACAGCGCCGCCCGTGACGGTCGGGTAGTTATCGAGGTGGCCGATAACGGGCCTGGCCTGCCGCCGCGGGCCCGGGAAAAGCTGTTCCAGCCCTTCGCCGGCTCCGCCCGGCCCGGCGGCACCGGGCTCGGCCTAGCCATCGCCCGGGAGCTGGTCCGCGCCCATGGCGGCGAGATCCGGCTTCTCGCCAGCACGGCGGAGGGCACGAGATTCGCCATCGAGCTCCCCCAGCGCGGCAGCCGGACCGGATATCGCGCCGCAGTTGCGCAAAGCCGGGCCGCATCCTAGTTTCGCGTCCTTCGAAGCCAAGGAGCCAAATCCATGAACCAGACGCAGCCGGCAGGGTCCGATCACAAGTCCGGTCTGCCCGACAATTTCATTTATGCCGGGGCCGTGGGCGTCATGGGCGTGGTGGCGCTCTTTCTGGCCGCCCGTGCCGGCCATGGCGCAGCCTATAGCGGCGGCCTCACCTTCTTCGCCTTTGCCGTGCTGTTCATCTTCCTGATGATCAAGCGCGGCTTCGACAAATCGGAGGGGATCAGATCCGGCGGCCTGCCGCTCTTCGTCCGCGTGGCCGCGGCCGTTGCCTTCGGCTATCTCCTCTATGGCATCGTCGCCGATCAGGCTCCCGACCAGGCGACCCTGGTCGGTGTGATCGCCGCGGTCGTGGTCTTCGCGCTGCTGGCGATCATCGATCGCATCGCGATACGCGCGGAGTAGCACCCTCCGGGGCGAGACCGGGGACAAGTCGCCGAAGGTGCCACTTCTCCAACGTCATGCCCGGGCTTGTCCGGTTGGGGAGCGGCATTCCTCGGGATAATGCCTGAAGCAGCGAGCCTTCCGCCTTCTCGCCACAAGTCGGGACTCGGGATCGGCCGTGTCGGTACCCCTCTTCTCTCATGCTCGGGCTTGGCCCGAGCATCCACGTCTTACGTCGCCTCCATCCGTGAAAATGCCGATAAAATCTAGCCAGATGCCGTCCTAAACGGCGGACAAACTCGTGGATGGCCGGCCTTCGCCGACCATGACGATAGGGGGAGAGGCTTGCCGACATGGGCCGTTCGTGCAGGTCGAGGTGGATGGCCTGGTTGGGCCCGACCATGACGGTAAGAAGAGGCTTGCAGGAAGACCGAGTCTAGTCGAGCTGCAGCAGCAGGGATTTGAGATAGGCGCTTTCGGGAAGCGCGGGATGCACGGGGTGATCGGGGGCGGCACCGGCAGCGCGGAGGATGCGGCCCTCGCGCCCGGCATCCACCAGCCCGCGAGCGACCTGCCGCTCGAATTCCTCCACCGGCATGTTGTGGGAGCAGGACGCGATGAAGAGGAAGCCCGAGGGCTCCACCACCGCTGCGGCAAGCCGCGCCAGCTTGCGATAGCCTCTTGCCCCCTGCTTCAGCTCCTTCTTGGATTTGACGAAGGCGGGCGGGTCGGCGACGACCACGCCGAAGCGGGTGCCCGCGGCCCCCAGCCGCTCGAGCTCCTCGAAGGCCTCGGCACGGCGGAAGCGGCAGCGATCCTGAAACCCGTTCATGGCCGCTGACTTCTCCGCCAAGGCGAGTGCGGCCTCCGACCTGTCCACGGCGGTGACTTCGCGCGCGCCGGCCGCAGCCGCGGCAAGGGCGAAGCCGCCGGCATAGCTGTAGAAATCGAGGAGGCCGAGGCCCGCCGAGAGGCGAGCCACGGCAGCGCGGTTGTCGCGTTGATCGAAGAACCAGCCGGTCTTCTGCCCGCCTTGCGGATCGGCGAGGAAGCGCAACCCGTTCTCCTCCAGCTCGACCGGACCATCGAGATGGCCCTTGGCCAGCTTCACATAGGCGGGCAGGCCCTCGAGGTTGCGGGC
>DATFRE010000445.1:0-6826 GCA_035263545.1 Dongiaceae bacterium | reverse complement strand
TCTCCGCCGCTGAGAAGGCGATGATGTCGGCGACGATGCGCATGGAGGGGCCGGGCGGATAGATATAGGTGTTGCGGACCATGAACTCCTTGAGGATGTCGTTCTGGATGGTCCCGGAGATCTTTTTGGCCGGAACCCCCTGCTCCTCGGCGGCGACGATGAAGGCGGCCAGCACCGGCAGCACGGCGCCGTTCATGGTCATGGAGACGCTCATCCTGTCCAGCGGAATGCCGGCGAACAGGATCTTCATGTCCTCGACGCTGTCGATGGCGACGCCCGCCTTGCCCACATCGCCGACCACCCGCGGATGGTCGGAATCATAGCCGCGATGGGTGGCGAGATCGAAGGCGACCGAGAGCCCCATCTGGCCCGCCGCCAGATTGCTGCGGAAGAAGGCGTTGGACTCCTCCGCCGTCGAGAACCCGGCATATTGGCGGATGGTCCATGGGCGGTGGGCATACATGGTCGCCCGCGGCCCGCGCAGGAAGGGTGGCATGCCGGGCAGGCTGTCGAGATGCTGCAGCGCCTCCAGATCGGCGGCGGTATAGAGCGGCTTGACGGTGATGCCCTCGGGTGTCTGCCAGTCGAGGCTCGCGGCAGGCTTGCCGGCGAGCTCGCGCTCGGCCCGGGCCGTCCAATCGGCGAGAGATTTCCTGTCCGCCTCGCTCACCCTAACCCCATCTCCCTTGGTTCCGGCTAGCCGCAGAACCCTCGGGCGAGTATAGCCACGGGGTTTGCGCGGCGTCTATGAAAAGGCCGCCACCGGCCTCGAAGGACTGGCGGCAAGAGATTGAATCGCTTAACTAATCCCGGTGCGGGATCGCGCCCTCGTCCGGCGGGTCGCCTCGTCCTCTCAAAAACCGCCATAATTCATCGGAACAGTGCCGCATGCCCTGCCGTTCCTTTCGCCTTCTCTTTCTCATCTTCCTCGCCTTCCTCGCCCCGCTCGCCAACGCCGCGGCCGAGGGAACGACGGATTGCATGGGCGCCGCCCGTCCGGGTTGGACGCCGCCCGAGAGCTGGGTCTGGCGGCAGATCTGCGCCGGTCGCAAGGCGGATCTGGAGATTGGCTTCCCCGAGCCGACGGCGTCGCGCGGGCTTTCGGCCGGCTTCATCACGGCACTCCTCTTCGATCCACAGCTGAAGGCGCTGGTCCCCCATAGCGGTGTCCATATCTCGGGCGGAGAGATCGAGGGACCGCTGCGGTTGGACAATGCCGCCCCGGGCTATGAGCTGTCGCTGGAGCGCATGCACATCTCCGGCGATGTCGATCTTCACGGGCTGACCACGGCGGGAAACGTCTCCCTTGCCAATACCCGCGTCGCCGGTTCCCTCGACCTGAACGGCGCCAGCTTCGGCGGGAGCCTGCGCCTCGAGGGCCTGCATGTTTCCGGCGAGCTTCACCTGCTGCGCGGCAGCATCGGCGGATCGGCGGAGTTCAACGATATCGACATCGGCAGGAATCTCGATCTCGAGCGCCTGTCGGTCGCTCATAACCTTGTCATGCGCCGCGCGCGCCTGCCCGGCGTCAATCTCCTGGGCGGCTCGGTCAAGGCCGACATCCATATGGAGGACAGCTTCATCTCCGGCTGGACCTGGATGGAGGACCTCCAGGTCGGCAGCGACCTGTTCCTGGAGCGCGCCCGTCTCGTGCGGACCGATCTCAAGGGCTCGAATATCGGCGACAATCTGCGCATGACCGGCGACCATGTCGCGGGGCCCCTGAACATGCAGGGGATCAAGGTCGGCCAGGATCTCAACATGGATGCCGGCAGCTATCAGGAGGTGAACCTCCGGGATGCCGAGATCGGCTATACGCTGCGCTTCGACGGCTCGCAGGTCACCGGTCCGCTGGCCGCGCCGGCCGCCCATATCGGGCACACGCTCTCCCTCGGCAAGGATGCCCGCTTCGACGAAGCGGTTGATCTCGCCTATGTGAGGGTCGATGGCGCGGTGCTGATGAAGGGCTCGAGCTTCGCCAAGGGCGTCACGCTCGACGGGGCAACGATCGGCCAGGGGCTCTCCATCACCGAGGGCACGCGGATCGTGGGGCCCCTCAGCATGACCTTCGCCAAGGTGGGCAGCAATGTCGACCTGACCGGCGGCAGCTTCGATTCCGTCGACCTCACCGGCACCACCATCGGGGCGGAGATCCGCCTGGCGAGCCGAGGCTATGCCGACATCGCCTGGCGCCCGGCGGCGAAGCTCGTGCTGCGCAATGTCAGCGCCCAGGCGCTTCAGGATTTGCCCGATGCCTGGCCCACCACCCTCGATCTCGAGGGCTTCACCTATCAGCGTCTGGGTGGCTATAACGAGAGCGACAGCAACGATGTCGCCTCGCGCAGCTCCGAGAGCTTCATCGCCTGGCTCGCCAAGCAGAAGCAGTACTCGCCCCAGCCCTATCGGACCCTCTCGGACGTGCTGCGCAATGCGGGCTTTCCCGACAAGGCGAAAGAAGTCCTCTATGCCGGCTATCTCCGGGAATGGAACGAGGCGACGGGCATCGCCTGGTTCTGGCAGGGCTTGCGCTGGGCCATCATCGGCTTCGGGCTCTATCCCCAGCGCTCGGCTCTCTGGATCCTGGTGCTGGTGCCGCTCGGCGCCTTCGTCATCGGCTTCGAGCCCCAGGTGCGCCTCAGGGCCATGCGCCCCATAGACCGCCTGATCTACAGCCTCGACGCGCTGCTGCCCTTCGTCACCTTGCGAGCCGAGCACGGCACCTTCGATTTCCAGGCTTGGCCGAAATACTACCTCTACTTCCACAAGGTCATGGGCTATGTGCTGATCGCCTTCTTGCTCTCGGCCGTGACCTCGCTGGGCTAGGGAACTCCGTCGCCGATCTGCTGCAACCCTCCCGCGTCATGGCCGGGCGAAGTTCCGGCCATCCACGTCGATCGGTAAGTACCATCGCAGCTAACGAACCTCGCCCTCTCATGGTCGGCGAAGGCCGACCATCCACGAGTTTGCGCCCGTCGCCACTTTACAACCGGGCGCGCGCAGTCAATGCTATTGTCGTACAAAAGGCGCTGCCGATGCGGGGCGCCGTGAACCGCGGTCGGGGATCCCTTCGACCGTTCAGATGGGAGGAGACCTTAATGAGCGACGAATTCGATTCTCGTGGTTCAAACCGGCGCGATTTCTTCAAGGCGGCGATGGCATCGGCGGGTGCGGCGGCCCTGCTGGGAAGCATGGGTATGAGCCCGGCGCTGGCCGCCGACATGGCCAAGGAAACCACACGGCCGGACAAGCCCCTGAAGGCCGCCTTCTCCAATGCCGGGCTGCAGGCGACCTGGTGCGCCCAGGGCAAGCGCGCGGCGGAATATTGGGGCAAGCTCTTCAATGTCGACGTCACCTGGTTCGACGGCGAGCTCGCCGCGCCCAAGCAGCGCGCGGCGATCGACGACATGGCCCAGCAGAAATGGGACTTCGTGGCGATCCAGGCCTTCGGCATCGGCACGCTCACGGCGCCGGTCAACAAGATGATCGATGCCGGCATTCCGGTGATCGACATGGATACGCTGGTCGCACCTCTGGACAGCATCAATGTCCACAGCTTCCTTGCGCCCGACAACGAGTTCATGGGCGCCGCGGTGACCCAGGCCCTGGTCAATGCCATGGGCGGCAAGGGCAATATCGTCATGACCCAGGGGGCGCTCGGCCATACCGGTGCGCAGGGGCGTGCCCGCGGATTCGAATCCGTGGTCAAGCAGTTTCCCAACGTCCATGTGCTCGACACCCAGCCGGCCGATTGGGACGTCTCCAAGGTGGCGCGGATCTGGGACACGCTGCTGACGAAGTATCCCGACATCAACGCCGCCTTCTTCCACAATGACGACATGGCGCTGGCGGCCTATCAGGTGATGAAGCGCCACAACCGCACCAACATCCTGATCGGCGGGGTCGATGCCATGCCGCCGGCTCTCGACGCGGTGCTGGACGGGCGCATGCTCGCGACCGTGCGCAATCCCTCCTGCCGCATCCATGGCGGCGCCATCATTGCCGGCGTGGCGGCGGTGGTGGATGGCGAGAAGACGGGACCGGGCGGCATTCCCAAGAACGTCGTCACCGACGGTCCGGTGGTCACCAAGGAGAATGCCCCGGGCATGATGTGGATGGAAGGGCATTACCTGATCTGAGGTCTCCATTGGCTTAGGGTCGATTTCGTTGGAAGCCTCCACCCCGCTGCTGGAGCTCGTCCAGGTCTCAAAGTCCTTCGGTGGGGTGGAGGCGCTCCGCGGCGTCGACTTTGCGCTCGCGCGGGGCGAGATCCATGGCCTCGTCGGCGAGAACGGTGCCGGCAAGAGCACGCTCATGAAGATCATCGCCGGAGTGCATGCCGCCGATCGCGGCAGCCTCCGAATCGAGGGGCAGGAGCAGCATTTCCGCTCGGCCCGCGATGCGCGCGATGCCGGGATCGGGATGGTGCATCAGGAGCTGAGCATCGCGCCTGATCTGACCGTCGCCGAGAATGTTTTCCTCGGGACCCAGCCGGTCACCCGCTTCGGCCTTGTCGACTGGCGGCGCATGATGCGAGAAGCGGCGGAGCATCTCGGCGGCCTCGGCATCGAGGTCGACCCCAAGCTCCCCATGGGCACGCTTCCCATCGGCCTGCAGCAGCTCGTGGAGCTGAGCCGCGTGCTCTTCTCCGGGGCGCGGATCGTCATCCTGGACGAGCCGACCTCCGCCCTCTCGCCGCCGGAGGTCGAGCGCCTGTTCGCGGTGCTGCGCCGGCTGAGAGCCAGCGGGCGCAGCATCGTCTTCATCTCCCATTTCCTCGATGATGTGCTGAGGATCGCCGATACAGTGACGGTGCTGCGCAACGGCGAGAAGATCGTGACCGCGCCCACGGCCGAGATCGACAAGCGCTGGATCATCGAGCGCATGATCGGCGCCGGCCATGACCAGCTCGAGGAGAGCTATACCGCGGATATCGCGCTTGCGGATCGCTCCGGCCTGCCCGTGGTGCTCGAGACCGAGGGTCTCTCCTACGGCCGCGCCTATCGCGGCGTCGGCTTTGCCGTCAGGGCCGGCGAGGTGCTGGGCATCTACGGCTTCATGGGCTGCGGCCAGCTCGAGCTGGCCCGCACGCTTTTCGGCAAGCTCCGGGCCGAGGAAGGCCGCATCAGCATTGCCGGCCGGGCGCTGCGCCTCGTCAATACCGCGGCCGCCCGGCGCGCCGGCATCGCCTATGTGCCGGAGAGCCGGCGCTCCATGCTCTTCGCCCATGAGCCGGTCTACAAGAACGTCTCGATCAGCGTCCTCGACCGGCTGGGCCGGCTGCTGCTGAAGCCCGCGGAGGAGCGGCGCATCGCCCGGCGGCATATCGAGCGGCTCCATATCCGCCCGCCCTCGGCCGATCGCCGTCTCGGCACCCTCTCGGGCGGCAATCAGCAGAAGGTGGGGCTCGCCAAATGGCTGACCTATCCGCCCAAGGTGCTGGTGCTGAGCGAGCCGACCCGGGGCATGGATGTCGGCGCCAAGGACGATGTGGTGAAGATCGTCCGAGGCTTGCGCGACAGCGGGCTTGGCATCATCGTCGTCTCGACCGAGCCGGAGACGGTGCTCGCTCTCTCCGACCGTATCCTGGTGATGAAGAAGGGCGAGATCGTGCATGAGTTTGCCGCCGAGGCGGTCAGCAAGGACCGCCTACTGGCGGCCGCCTAGGAAGGGCATCGCGGATGGACGGACCGGCAGTAGAAGCGGCGGGGCGGGCGGGCGGCGGCCAGTGGCGCGACTGGCTCCGGGGCCAGCTCCGCAATATCGCGCCCTTCATCACGCTGCTGTTCCTGGTGGTCTTCTTCAGCCTCGCCAGCCCCTCCTTCCTGACCCTCGGCAATCTGGGCAACATCCTGACCCAGATCTCCATCACCGGCATCATGGCGGCGGGTCTCACCTTCGTGATCCTCTGCGCCGAGATCGATCTCAGCGTCGCCAGCGTCGCCAATGCCACGGGCATCATCGTCGCTTTCTTCACCTTGCAGGATGCAAGCGTAGCGATCGCCAACCTCCCGCTGCCGGGGGCGGCGGCGATCCTGCTGGCGCTGGTCAGCTGCCTTCTCCTCGGCCTCATCAACGCCTTCGGCATCACGCGGATCGGCATCCCCTCCTTCATCATGACGCTGGCCATGCTGCAGATCGGGGCGGGCATCTGCGCGATGCTGGTGCGCGGCCAGATCGCCTATGCGGTTCCTGACGTGATCGCCACGCTGGGGGGCGATTCACTGGGGCCGGTGCCCTGGATCGTCATCGTCGCGGCGATCATCCTCGGCCTCTCGCACCTCGTGCTCACCTATACGCGCTTCGGCCGCTACGTCTACATGGTGGGCGGCAATCGCGAGGCGGCGGAGTATTCCGGCGTCAACACGCGGCGCATCGTCGGAGCGGTGATGGTCATCTCCGCGGTCTGCTCGGGCATCGCCGGCATGCTGGGCGTCGCCCATTTCGGCAGCGCCCAGCAGAACGAGTTCGACAACTACCTGCTCGATTCCATCTCCGCCGTGGTGGTGGGCGGCACCAGCCTCTTCGGCGGCCAGGGCGGCATCCCCAACACCATCGTCGGGCTCTTCGTGCTCGGCGTGCTCAACAACGGCCTCGACCATATCGACATCGACAGCTTCCTGAAGATCCTAATCCGCGGCCTGATCCTGCTCGCCGCGCTGATCATCAACGTCTATGCCCAGCGCCTGAAATCGGTGAAGGCGGAAGGATAGCGCCGGTCTTTGCTCCGGGGACTTTGCCCCCGATCGGCCTGGGTGGTATGACTTTTGTGCGTAAGTAAAAATTAAGGCCGAGAGGTGCAGCCTGAGCGCTGTCTGATCGGCGGTCA
>DATFRE010000444.1:0-12481 GCA_035263545.1 Dongiaceae bacterium | reverse complement strand
CGCGTCATCGATCCAGGTCCAGCCCCAGGGCCAGACATAGGCCCAATGGCCATAGCGATAGGGTGCCCAATCAACGGCGACCTGCGGATACCAGACGGGACCGTAATCGGGGGTCTGCTGCCACTGGCCGTACTGGGCCAGGTCCTGATAGCCGGTCATGCCCGGCGAGACATATTGCTGGGTCTGCTCCAGGGCCGGGGCAGGGTTGGTATAGCCGGTCATGCCCGGCGAGACATATTGCTGGGTCTGCTGCCGGGTTGGAGCAGGGTTTGTGTAAGGCTGCTCGATCCCGGCCACATAGCTGGTGAAGGGATCCTGCTGGGCGGAGCCGGTCGTGCCCGTGACCGGGTTCTGCCCGGTGAGCGAGGCGGATTGGCCGGCGCCGACCGTCATATTGACGCCGGGGCCTGCGATCTGGGCGCTGCCGTCCAGCGCCGTCACCGTCGTCGGGTGCGTGGAATCGCCGGCGACGATCTCGTAATGGCCCGGCTGGCTGATGGTGACGGCGCCGCGGGGCGTATCGATCTCGAAGGGGCCGTCATTGCCGCTGCTGCGCAAGAAGACCGCGCCCTGCGGGACCTGAGCCTGGAAGCCCTGATCGTTCAGCGTGCCGATGTCGAGCAGGGTCTGGCTATCCATGTAGACCCGGCTGCCGCCGATATCGACGGCGGCATGAGCCTGCGGCTCGGTCCAGAGCGAATTGCCGCTGGTGATCGGGTAATTGAGGGTCGCGGCCTCCCACTGGGTCTCGTCGGAGGTGTGGAAGGAGACGGTGCCGTCCATATGGGCCAGGCGCCCGACCCGCGCGGACGGGTCGGCGGTCGTCGGCCCGGGGGCCGCGGGCGTGGCGCCAGCCGGTAGGGGTGCCACGGCCACCGTGCCGTTGCTCTGGGCCTGCGCGGATGTCGCGGCCAGGGCAAGGCCCAAGGCCAAGGTGCCGAGATGGAGGAAATGACGGGCGATCATGATCTACCTGCCAGTTTCAGGCTCGGGCCGGGATCCGAGAAGCTCATTTGGAATGGAAGCGACAAAAGCGGTTTTCGTTCCGGAGCCTTCCGGCTTCGGGGCTCGATCCGCCTTGGACGATGCGCCGGCACTCACGGCTTCCGCCCCATCCCTTGCTCTCGCGGGCGCGGCCCGAGCGGTCCGCCCCACTATCTCCTTGCACGGCGCGCCGGGCGATTTCCTTCGCGTTCGGCGTGTGATGCAGGCCGCCTTATGTAATCGAGGATTGTGGGTATTCGAGGGCGAATGCGGCCAAACCGTGGCGCACCGCTTTTGGTCACCGGAGAGGATCATTCCTCTTCGGTGACCGCGCCCTCATGGGCAAAGAGGCCGACACCTCCCAGATCCTCGCGGCGCATCCGGTCCGCCTCCTCGATATAGGAGCGCAGCAGGTCGGCCTCGTGGACGCAGCCGATCAGCCGCGGATCGGTCGTCGACATCACGACCGGCGCCGCGTCGAACTGACCCGCCTCCAGCACGGCGAGCGCGGTGCTGAGGCGGTCCTGAGGAGTCAGCAGCTTGGCTGGCCGGTGCGCGCTACTTTCCGCCGTCGCCTCTTCTTCGCCCGGAACCGCCAGCTTCAGGGTGAGCTCGGCTGCGTCGATGACGCCGATCAGGGTCTCATCCGGCTGCTGGACGAAGGCCAGGGACTGGCGCTGCTCATGGAGCAGCCGCAGGAGGTCCGCCAGCTTGGTCGCGCCGTCTACCCTGAGGATGGCGCGGTCCAGCACCCGGCGGACCGTGAGATCGTACATACGCCCAATGTCATAGGCACCCTTCAGGCTGACGCCGCGAAGATGGAAGCGCCAGGTCGAGAAGGAATAGCCGAACCAGCGCCGCGTGCCGATCGTGGCGATGATGACGGCAAGCGCCACGCCGACGGTCATCGTGTAGTCGGTGGTCGTCTCGAAGACCAGCAGGATCATGGTCATGGGCGCGCCCACCACCGAGGCTGCGACGGCGCCGATGCCGACAACGGCATAGGCGGAATGCACGGCGATGCGGGTCGGCATGAAATGGAAGCAGACCAGCCAATAGGCCGTGCCGAGAAAGCTGCCGAGGAGCAGGGAGGCGCTGAAGAGTCCGCCGCGAAAGCCGCAGCCGATGCTGATGGCCGAGGCCAAGGCCTTGGCGAGCAACAGGCCCAGCATGAGCTGGAAGGTGAGATTTGTCGTCAGCGTCGTCGTCAGCTCGCCATGGCCTGAGCCCAGCACCGGCGGCGCCAGGAGCCCCACGGCCGCCACCGCCAGCCCGCCCAGGGCCGGACGCAGCCAGCTCGGTATGGCAGCCCAGCGAAACAGGGCCTCCACCGTGGTCGCCGCCCACATGACAGCCACCCCGACCGCCGCCGCGGCGATACCCAGGCCGCCAAACAGGAAGTAGTCGGTGGTGGTCAGCATCGGGGGGGTGACGATGTAGTAGATGGGGTTGACGTCGAATACGAGATGGGCGGTGAGGGTGGCGGTGATCGCGGCGACCGCCACCGGCACCATGGCGCTCACCGCATAGCCGCCGATCACCAGCTCCAGGGCATAGAAGATTCCGCCGATCGGGGCGTTGAACAGGGCGGCGATGGCGGCCGCGGCGCCGCAGCCGACCATGGTGCGCAGCGAGGTGCGGCTGAGATGCAGGTGCCGCCCCAGCCAGCTTGCAGCCGCACCACCGAGCTGGCTGACGCCTGCCTCGAGCCCGACCGAGGCGCCGAGCCCCACCGAGCCTACTGTCTGAGCCGCGATGAGGAAGCCGTCCCGGAGAGAGAGCACGCCGCCATGGAGGGCATTCGCCTCGATCACATCGAGGGGGTCCTGCTTCCGACGGCGGCGGATCAGATAGGCGATAAGGCCATAGGCGAGGCCGCCGCCGCCCAGCACGGCAAAGGGCCGCCACCAGGCGAAGCCACCCTGCTGCAAGGCATCGTCGCCGGGTCCCACGCCATAGAAGATCTGGTGGAGCAGGGAGACGATCTCGCGCATGGCGATGACGCCGATGGCGGCCAGGATTCCCGCCAGTGTCGCGAGGACGATGAGGAAGAGTTCGTCGTTGCGGGCCTTCTGGCGGAAAACCCGCCATCTGGCCCGGATCGCGTCGGTGTTCACATCGTTACAGCTTCGCTCAAACCAGGCCGCTCAGGAGCACCCAGGCCACGAGCCCCGCCGCCAGGCAGTAATAGGCGAAGGGGTTCAGGGCCTGGAAGTCATGGCGCTTGAAGAAGTGCATCAGAAAGGCGGTGCTGGCATAGGCGGTGACTCCCGCGACGATGCCGCCGATGACCGCCACGCTCATGCTGATGCCGGCATCGGCTCCGCCATGGAGCAGTTTTGGCAGCTCGAGCACCCCCGCCCCGGCGATGATCGGCGTCGCCAGCAGGAAGGAGAAGCGGGCGGATTCCGCATGAGTCAGGCCGGCTGCGAGACCAGCGCCCATAGTGAGGCCCGAGCGCGAGAGTCCCGGGATCAGGGCACCGCATTGCAGCGTGCCGATGAAGAGCGCCTGGCGCCAGGTGAGCTGGTCCAGGCTGCCTGAGCCGGCGCGCCGGCGCAGGCGCTCAGCGACCAGCAGGACGATGCCGTTGACGATCAGGAAGGCGGCCGCCACCGTCGGCGCGCCGAACAGGCCGCGCAGGAACTTCTCCAGTGCGAAACCGATGATCACCGCCGGGATCGTGCCGATGATAAGCAGCATAAGGAGGCGCCGGTTCGCCGCCACCGCCGCCGCACCGCCCCGCCCCAGGAGGGCGAACAGGATGTCGATCCACTCGCGCCAAAAGAAGATCAGGAGTGCTGCCGCCGTGCCCAGATGCAGCATGACCAGGAAGGGCAGGAAGGCATGGCTTTGCTGGTCGATGTTCCAGTGCAGAAGCGAGGGCAGGATGACGGCGTGAGCCAGGCTGCTGACGGGGAAAAGCTCGGTGACACCCTGGAGGGCGGCGAGGAGGATCGACTGAAGCAGTGACATGCCATGATCCCGATGCTGTAGGGTCAGGTGACATAGCCTATCGGACGCAGCGAAGCAAAGAGCGACCGATGGACGCGGCGTGTCGAATTCTATTGCCGGTTGTCCGAATTTTGCTGCTTTCGCCGATTGGGCGCCGATTGCAGGACGGGAAGGAAGGGTCATGTCGCAGAAGGACCGGCAGGTGGAAGACCAGGCGCGCGACGCCTGGAATCAGCGCTACGCCGCCGCCGAGGGCTTTCTCTTCGGCCGCGCGCCGAACGCCTTCCTCGCGGCCGAGGCCCACCGACTCGCCCCCGGTCAGCGGGTGCTCTGCCTCGCCGATGGCGAGGGCCGCAACGGCGTGTTCCTGGCGCAGCGCGGACTCGATGTGCTCTCGGTCGATATCTCGCCGGTAGCGCTGGCCAAGGCCCAGAGATATGCCGCCGAGCAGGGTACTGCGCTGCGCTTCGAGGAAGCCAATCTGGCGCGCTGGCAGTGGCCGGTGGAAAAGTTCGATGCGGTCGTGGCGATCTTCATTCAGTTCGCCGGGCCCAGCCTGCGACAGCGCATCTTCACGCGAATCGTGGAGGCGATGGTGCCGGGCGGCTTCTTGCTGATGCAGGGCTATCGGCCCGAGCAGATCGCCTATGGTACCGGCGGCCCGCCCGATGCCGCGAACATGTATACCGAGGCGCTGCTGCGCGAATCCTTCGCCGATCTCGACATTCTTTCCCTCAGATCCCACGACAGCACCCTCGCCGAAGGCAAGGCCCATCACGGCCTGTCCGCGCTCATCGACCTGGTCGCCCGGAAGCCGAAGTGAGGCGCGGCTTCGGCCGGCCGCGAGCCACGGGAATCGTCAGTCCGTGCTGTCTTCCATCACCTCGAACCACATGCCGTTGAGGATGGCGAAGGTGCAGGCCAGGCCGAGACCGAGGATCCAGCTGAAATACCACATGGTGCGATTCCCTCCTCTTCCTCAATAGCTCTCGTGATCGGCGTCGATCTGCTGGCCCGTCACGCGGCCGCGGAGCACGCCGTAGACGAAGCTCGTATAGGCGATGATGATCGGTACGAAGATCGCCGCGGCGATCAGCATCACCTGCAGCGTCAGCTGGCTCGATGACGAATCCCAGACCGTCAGGCTGCTGCGCGGATCGAGGGAGGAGGGCAGGATGAAGGGGAACATGCTGACCCCCGCCGTTGCCACCACGCCAGCGACGCTGATGGCGCTTGCGATCCAGGCGAGACCGTCCCGCCGGCCGCTCCGGCTGAGCATCGCCGCCAGGAGCGCGCCCACGATCGCCAGCAGCGGGGCCAGCATGGTCCAAGGCAGCGCGCTGTAATTGGCGAACCAGGCTCCGGGCGCCGCTTCCACCGTCTTGGCCAGCGGATTGGAGGGCCCGCCATGGGCGACCGCGCTGGTGATCCGGTAGCCCATGCTGCTCCCGGTCCAGATTCCGGCCAAAACGAAGAGCAGGATCAAGACGAAAGCAGCGGTGAAGGCGATGCGACGCGCACGGCCCGCCACCGGCTCCTCCGCCTTGGCCGCCAGATAGGTTGCGCCATGCATGACCAGCATGGCGACGGAAACCAGCCCGCAGAGCAGCGCATAGGGATTGAGAAGCCCGATCAGCCCGCCCTGATAGTCGAGGCGCATCGTGTCGTTGAAGCGGAAAGGCACACCGCGCAGCGCATTGCCCACGGCGACGCCGAAGACCAGAGACGGGACGAAGCCGCCCAGGAAGAGCAGCCGGTCCCAGTTGGCGCGCCAGCGCGCTCCCGGCATCTTGCTGCGGTATTTGAATCCCACGGGCCGGAGGATGAGAGAGCAGAGCACCAGGAACATGGCGAGGTAGAAGCCGGAGAAGGCCGTGCCATAGACCGTGGGCCAGGCGGCGAAGATCGCCCCGGCGCCCAGGATCAGCCAGACCTGGTTGCCCTCCCAGACCGGCCCAACCGTGTTGATCACGATCCGCCGCTCGCGGTCGTCATGGGCGATGAAAGGCAGCAGCGTGCCACTGCCGAGATCGAACCCGTCCATGACGGCGAAGCCGATGAGCAGAACGCCCAGCAGCACCCACCAGATGACCCTGAGCGTCTCGTAGTCGAGGAAATACATGGCCGCCCCCTATTCCGCCGGCCGCGGCCCGGCATAGCGCGAGGGGCCGGGCGTGATGTGGCCCGTTTCCGCGCCGCCGGCATGGCCCTCGGGGCCGAGGCGGATGTATTTCAGCATCAAATAGAGCTCAACCACGGCGAGCGCCGAGTAGAAGAGGACGAAGCCCCCGAGGCTGAACCCGACCTGGCCGGGGGTGATGCTGGAGACCGAGAGATAGGTCGGCAGCACCCCGTCGATCGTCCAGGGCTGGCGCCCGTATTCAGCGACGATCCAGCCGAGCTCCATGGTGATCCAGGGTGCAGGCAGGATGAGGAGAGCCGCGCGCAGGAACCAGCGGTAGCGGGTGAGCCGCCGCACCGCGGAGAGCCAGAAGGCGAAGGCGAAGAAGGCGATGAAGAGCAGCCCGAAACCGACCATGACCCGGAAGGCCCAGAAGAGCACCGGGACATTGGGCACCGTGCTCCAGGCCGCCTGCTGGATCTGCGATGGCGTGGCGTCCGTGACCTTGTCGGTGAAGCGCTTCAGCAGCAGGGCATAGCCGAGATCGGCGACATGGGCGTCGAAATCGGCCCGCGCCGCGCTGTCGGCGGGATCGCTGCGGATCTTGGCGAGCGCCCCATAGGCGATCATGCCGCTCTTGATCCGCTCGCCCGCATGGGCGACGAGATCCTCGATGCCGGGAATCACGGTATCGATCGAGCGCGTGGCGATCAGGCCGAGAATCCAGGGCAGCCTGATGGCATAGGTGGTCTCCCGGTCGCGCGTGCTGGGAAGCCCGAAGACGGTGATGGCGGCCGGCGCCGGCTCCGTCTTCCACATGGCCTCCATGGCGGCCAGCTTCATCTTTTGGTTCTCGCCGGCGAGATAGCCGCTCTCATCCCCCAGCACGACCACCGAGAGCGCTGAGGCGAGCCCGAAGCTCGCCGCAACCGTCATCGAGCGCTTGGCGAAGGCCATGTTGCGGCCCTTGAGCAGGTACCAGGCGCTGATCGCCATGACGAAGATGGCGCCGGTGACATAGCCCGCACTGACCGTATGAACGAACTTGGCCTGACCCACCGGATTGAACAGCACCTCGGTGAAGGAGGTGATTTCCATGCGCATGGTGGCAGGATTGAACTTGGCGCCGACCGGAAATTGCATCCAGCCATTGGCGATGAGGATCCAGAGCGCCGAAAGATTTGTGCCCAGCGCCATCAGCCAGGTGGCGGCGAGATGGCCGAGCTTGGGCATCCGGTCCCAGCCGAAGAAGAAGAGGCCGACGAAGGTCGCCTCGAGGAAGAAGGCCATGAGCCCTTCGATCGCCAGGGGCGCACCGAAGATGTCGCCGACATAATGGGCGTAGTAGGCCCAGTTGGTGCCGAACTGGAATTCCATGGTGATGCCGGTCGCGACCCCCATGGCGAAGTTGATGCCGAAGAGCAGGCCCCAGAACTTCGTCATGTCGCGCCAGATCCGCCGGCCGGTCATGACATAGACGCTTTCCATCACCGCCAGCAGGATCGAGAGGCCGAGCGTCAGCGGCACGAAAAGGAAATGGTAGAGCGCCGTCAGCGCGAACTGCAGGCGTGACAGCTCCATGGCGGTCGTGTCGATCACTTCTGGCCCCCGCTTTGCTCGATCTGCGTATCGAAATGCGCCGCGACCGACTCGGCGGTCACGGCGGGCCGGCTACCCGGTGCGAAGAACAGGCCGTAGAGGATACCGATGGCGACCGCCTTCAAGACAAGGACGGTCGAAATCTCCCGCCAATAGCTCCGGTTGGCACGCCCTCGCATTGCCGTCCGACTCCCCCGAGTCTGGTGGACGTTCGCGCGGCCATATTAGACCTGTTCGGGGATTAACGCAGCGTATGCGGTTCTGCGCGGCGGCGCGGCCAGATTCTTAAAGGGTAATGCGCCTGCCCTCCTCGGCCGACCAATAGCCGGCATAGATGATCTTGATGGTCTCCTCGGCCAGAGCCAGGCCCGAGATCGGCTCCCGGCCGGAGGCGGCGCATTCCATGAAGTCCTGAATCTCCTGCAGGTAGCCGCGGGTCGATTCCTCCTCCAGAGAGACGAACTGCCAGCCGGTCTTCCGGTCGACCTTCTCGGTGATGTAGACGCCCCCGAGCCGGCGCTCGTCGGTGAGGTAGCTCATCATCTGCGTATTGGGCGTGATGTTCGCGAGAAGCACGCCGCCGCTGGTATAGGTCTCCATCAGATTGCGCACGCCGCCCAGGATCATGTCGCCCGAAAAGATCGTCGCCTTGCTGCCGTCGGAGAAGCTGAGGCTCAGCATGGCCCAATCCTCGACATCGACTGGGTTTGCCTTGATGAAGGGCCGCGACTCCGGCGCGAGCCCGGCGGCAAGGTTGCCGATATCGGCGGTGACCGCGGTGGCGGCGATCCTCTCGCCCCGCGCCGCGGCCTCGATTTGCTTCAGATGGAGTGCGGCGGAAAGGGGATGACAGCCCATCCGGATCAGCGAGCCGCCGCCGGTCATCGCCCATTGCCCGGCATGGGCGGCATGGGAGCCGCTATGGCTCTCCTCGGCCTTCAGGAACAGGATCCGGTCCCCGCTCGCGCGAAGGATCTCCGCCGTTTTGGCGATAGCCGGCGCGTAGATCCAGTCCTCGGCATACATGAAGAGGCGCCCGGTCTCGCGGATGGCGGCCGTTGTCGCCGCCATCTCCTCCAGCACGCGCTCGTACATCACGGATTTCGGCACCTGGCGTCCGACGGGCGCCGCATCGCCAGGGCGGCCGAAATAGCCGGCGAAGGGCTTCTCGCAGATCACATGCTTTCCCGCCCGCATGGCCGCGACGATCATCGCCGCATGCAGGGCCGGCGGGGTGCAGATGTCGACGACGTCGATGGCGGGATCGGCGATGAGGGCGCGCCAGTCGCGATATGTGGCGGCGATCCTGTGGCGCTTGGCGAAGTCGAGCACGGCATCGCCGCGGGCCGATACGCTCGCCACCTCCGCCGCCAGCCCATAGACCCGTCGATAAGCCTGCATGTGCAGTTCGGCGATGAAGCCGCAGCCGATCAGGCCGACCCTCACTTTCGTCATTCCGATCCCCTAGCTTCCCCGCGCTGGCGGGATGCTATCCTAGCCGCGACGCCAACATCACCTGCCTTCGCCCCGATTCGGCGCGGGAAGACGAAGAGACGCCCGGACCCATATCTTATGCCATGCCATCCAAGGATCTGACCCTCGTTACCGGCGGAAGCGGCTTCGTCGGCTCGGCGGTGGCGCGCGCGCTGATCGCGGCGGGCCACCGGGTCCGCGCTTTGGTGCGCGCCCAGAGCCCGCGCGCCAATCTCGCCGGCCTCGATCTCGAAATCGTCGAGGGCGATCTGCGCGATCCTCCCTCCCTCGACCGGGCCATGGCCGGGACGCGCCACCTCTTCCATGTCGCCGCCGACTACCGGCTCTGGGCGCGGGATCCCGAGGAGATCCTGCGCAACAACCGGGCCGGAACCCAGGCCGTGATGGAGGCGGCCCTGCGCCATGGGCTGGAGCGCGTCGTCTATACCAGCAGCGTCGCGACGCTGGCACTCCATCCCGATGGCAGCCCGGCGACGGAGCTCGACGCGCTGAGCGAGGAGAAGGCCATCGGCGCCTATAAGCGCAGCAAGGTGGCGGCGGAGCGGCTGGTGCAGCGAATGATCGCCGAGCGGGGCCTGCCGGCGGTGATCGTCAATCCTTCGACCCCCATCGGCCCGCGCGATATCAAGCCGACACCCACCGGCCGCATCATCCTGGAGGCCGCAAGCGGGCACATGCCGGGCTTTGTCGATACTTCGCTCAATTTCGTCCATGTGGATGATGTGGCTGAGGGCCATCGCGCGGCCTTCGAGCGCGGGCGAATCGGCGAGCTCTACATCCTCGGTGGGCAGAATGCCTCCCTTGCCGAGATGCTGGGCGCGATCGCCCGCATTGTGGGCCGGCGCCCGCCGCGCCTGCGCATCCCGCGGGCGCCGCTCTATCCGCTCGCCTGGCTCGCCGAGGCGGTGGCGCGCCACACCGGCCGGGAGCCCTTCGTGACACTGGACGGGCTGCGCATGGCGAAGTATCGCATGGTGTTCTCCTCCGCCAAGGCGGAGCGGGAGCTGGGCTATCGGGCGCGGCCCTATGGCGAGGGTCTGGCAGAGGCGATCGCATGGTTTCGCGAGGCGGGTTATCTCGGCAAAGGGAAGGGCTGACATGAGCGCGAGCCTGTTCATCGCCGCTCTGTCTCTGGCCATCTGGGCCTATCTTCTGTTCGCCCGCGGCGGCTTCTGGCGTGCGGCCGAGCGCGACGATCTCTCCCTCTCGCCACAGCCGACCGATGCCGATGCCGCGGTCACGGCGGTGATTCCCGCCCGTAACGAGGCGGATGTGGTGGGCCGCGCCGTCGCCTCTCTCCTGAGCCAAAAGCCGGCCCTCGATATCGTCCTGGTGAACGACCAGAGCAATGACGGCACGGCCGAGACCGCAGATCGTGCCGCCGCCGAGCTCGGCGCCTCGAACCGGCTCAAGGTCCTCGCCGGGCGTCCGCTGCCCCCGGGCTGGACCGGCAAGCTCTGGGCCCTGCAGCAGGGCGTCGATCACGTGCTGGCGCGACCCGCACCAGCGGAGTTCCTACTGCTGAGCGATGCCGATATCGCCTATGCCCCGGATAGCATCGCCGCATTGGTGGCGGAGGCGAGAGCTTCCGGCCTCGTCCTCAACTCCCGCATGGCGAAGCTCTGCTGCACCAATCCGGCGGAGCGCGCGCTGATTCCCGCCTTCATCTTCTTCTTTCAGATGCTCTATCCCTTCGCCTGGGTGAATCAGCCGGCCCGCGTCATCGCGGCGGCCGCGGGGGGCTGCATGCTGCTGCGGCGCGAGGCGCTGCTGGCGGCCGGGGGAATCGAATCCATCCGCGGCGAGCTCATCGACGATTGCGCGCTTGCCCGGCGGATGAAACCGAAGGGCCCCATCCGACTCTTGCTGACGGAGCGGGTGCGGAGCCTCAGGCCCTATGCGGGGGTCGGCGAGATCCGGCGCATGGTGGCTCGCTCCGCCTATGCCCAGCTCCACTTCTCCCCTTTGCTGCTCCTGGGCACGGCGGCGGGGATGGTTCTGACCTATCTGGCACCGCCGCTGCTGGCCCTTTTCGGCGCGGGCGCGGTCCGGCTGCTGGCTCTGGCGTCCTGGGCCGCCATGGCGCTGGCCTTCCAGCCGGTTCTGCGCTTCTACCGGCTCTCGCCGCTCTGGGGCTTGGCGCTGCCGCTGATCGCCGCGGCCTATCTCGCCTTTACCCTCGATTCCGCCTGGCAGTATTGGCATGGCCGCGGTGGCTTCTGGAAGGGCCGCAGCCAGGCCCCGCGCTCGGAGACCGCATGAGCGCAGCGGAGAACGTCAGCTCAGGCAAGGGCCATCGCGACGAGAATTTTCCGGTGGCCTCCTGGCTCATCGCCGCCCGGCATCGCCCAGCGATCCTCGCCTTCTATCGCTTCGTGCGCGCGGCCGACGACGTCGCCGATCATGCGAGCCTGGCGCCGGAGCAGAAGCTTGCGCTCATTGACGGGCTGGAGCGCTCGCTACTGGGCCGCGACAACGGCGAGCCGGCCGGGGTGGCGCTGCGCGCGGCGCTTGCCGAACGCCGCTTGCCGCCGCGCCACGCCCTCGATCTCCTGACTGCCTTCCGTCTCGATGTGACCAAGCGGCGCTACGCGGATTGGAACGACCTCATGGATTACTGCGCTTTCTCGGCCATGCCGGTCGGCCGATTCGTCTGCGACGTCCATGGCGAGCCGCGCTCGATCTGGCCCGCCAATGACGCGCTCTGCGCCGCGCTTCAGGTGATCAACCATCTGCAGGATTGCGCCAAGGACTACCGCGATCTCGACCGGGTCTATATCCCCCGCGATGCCTTCGCCGCGGCCGGGACGGGGCCGGAGGCGCTGGCGGAGCCGCGCGCCTCGCCGGCATTGCTGGCCTGCATCCGAGGCCTGGCGGAGCGCACGGCCGGCCTGCTCGAGGAGGCGCGGCCCTTCGCTCGCAGCATCGGCGACACGCGGCTTGCGCTCGAGGTTGCGGTCATCCATCGCCTGGCTCAGCGGTTGACCCAGGGGCTAATGAAGCGCGATCCGCTCAGCGAGCGCGTCCATCTCTCCGGTGCCGAATCCGCGCCTTTGGCGCTGGCGGCCATGGGACGGACGATGCTCGGGCGTCTCTTCCGCCGTCCGGTCCTGGAGCGCGTCTCGTGACATCGGCACCGGGCGGATCGGTCGCGGCGGTAGAGGCGCCGGCTCCCGAAGCCGCGCCGAGTGCTGCGACGCAATCCTCCGGCAGCTCCTTCTATGCGGCCATGCGCGTGCTGCCCGCCCCCCAGCGCGACGCCATGTACGAGATCTATGCCTTCTGCCGCGCCGTCGACGACATCGCCGATGGCAGCGCGCCGCGGGC
>DATFRE010000443.1:0-8741 GCA_035263545.1 Dongiaceae bacterium | reverse complement strand
ATCCTGCCCGGCGCCACCCGCAAATACGTGATCCCGATGCTGCGCGAGGTCTCCCGGCGCGAGCCAGGCGTGGATTTCGGTCTCGCCTATCACCCGGAATTCCTGCGCGAAGGCAGCGCGGTCGAGGATTTCCGCCATCCCGCCGTCGCGGTCATCGGCAAGCTGGACGATGAGACCAGCGGGATGCTGTGCCGCCTGAACGAGGGGAACGGCGCCGAAATCCACATCGTGGATGTCGATACGGCCGAAGCCGTCAAATACGCCAATAACACCTGGCATGCTCTGAAGGTCAGCTTTGCCAACGAGATCGGCCAGATCTGCAAGGCGAGCGGCGTCGACGGGCGGAAGGTCATGGCCGTGCTCTGCGCCGACCGCAAGCTCAACATCTCGCCCGCCTATCTGCGCCCCGGTTTCGCCTTTGGCGGCTCCTGCCTGCCCAAGGACCTGCGGGCGCTGCGCTATCATGCCAAGGCCCATGACGTGCCCAGCCATGTGCTCGACGCCACGCTTGCCGCCAATCAGCAACAGGTCGACCGGGCGGTCGGCTTGATAGCGCGCAACGGCAAGCGCCGCGTCGCGATGCTGGGGCTGACCTTCAAGCCGGACACGGACGATCTGCGCGAGAGCCCGCTGGTCGAGCTGGCGGAGCGCCTCCTCGGCAAGGGCTTCAAGGTCAGCATCTACGATCGAGACCTGCAGCTCTCCCGCCTCGTTGGAAGCAACCGTCGCTTTGCCATGCAGCACCTGCCGCATCTATCGGGACTCCTCGTGGCCGATCTCGACGATGCCCTGGACCGAAGCGATGTCGTGGTGGTCGGAACGCCTCACGCCTCCTTCCGCGGCCTGGCAGGACGGCTGCGCTCGGACCATGAGGTGGTGGATCTCGCCGGGCATGACGAGGCGCTTCGCCAGCACCCGGCCTATGAGGGTGTGTGCTGGTGAGCACAGAGGCCGATTCCGCCGCGGAGAGCGGCCCGCCCGGCCATATGGGGCCGATGCGGCTGGCTTTCGTCTATCTGCGTGACCGGCTGCGATCGCCCTTCGCCAGCAGCATGGGCATCATGACAATCGCCATGGCCGCCAGCCTGCTCCTGCAGATGCTGACCTTCGCCATCGTCGCCCGCAGCATGGGGCCGCACCAGTTTGGCGCCTTCGCGACTGTCGCGGCCCTCGTCCTGATCGTCGGCTCCTTCTCGGGCTGGGGCGCCGAGCAGCTCATCCTGCGCCGGGTCGGTCGTGCCCGCGAGGAGCTGCCGCAGGCCATGGCGACAAGCCTCGTCTTCCTGGCGCTCTCCGCCCCACCTCTGGTGCTGCTATCCATGGCTCTCGTGCCGATGGTCATCGACAGCTCCATCGCCTGGCAGCTCGTGCTCTTCGTTGCCATCTCGGATATCGCGCTCGCCCGTGTGAACTCCATCGCTGCGGCCTGCTATCAGGCGGTGGGCCGGCCCGGCGGCAATGCGCAGCTCAACGTGAGATTCGCCACGGCCCGCGTGCTCGCCGCCCTGCTGTGGGTCGCCGCAGCCGCCCACCACGACGCGCTATCCTGGTCTAGCTACTACCTGGGGGTTTCGTTCATTGCGGCGAGCCTCTCGCTCTGGCGGGTCCGGCGCGATCTGGGACGGGTGGAATGGAAGATCGCGTGGCACGAATGGCGCGACGGCTTCCAGTTCTCCCTGCAGACGGCCTCCTACGCCGCCTTCGGCAGCACCGACAAGCCGGTCATCGCCCTGCTGTCGAATCTCTCGACGGCAGGACTCTATGCGGCGGCCACCCGGATCGCGATGGCGGCCGCCATTCCCGTCAGATCGATGCTCTATTCCGCCTATGTGAGATTCTTCCAGCTCGGCACCCAGGGACCACGAAGCAGCGCGCAGCTGGCCGTCCGTCTCCTGCCGCTCGGTGTCGGTCTCGGCATTCTCGGCGCCGGGGCCACGGCACTGATGGCGCCGCTGGCCCCGCGAATCCTGGGCCACGCCTATATCGGCACCGACTCGGCGCTCCTGCTGCTGGCGCCCGTCCCCATCTTCTACGCCGTCTACTGCCTGGGGCTGGATGTGCTGGTCAGCACCGGCCATACGGGCCTGCGCACCCTGGCACAGATCACGATGCCGCCGATCAACATCCTGCTGTGCTGGTTGTTGGTTCCTCCCGCTGGCGCGCGCGGGGCGGCGCTGGCGGCCTTGCTGACCCATGCGAGCCTCGCGGTCATTGCATGGCTCATGGTCGGATGGCTGGTCCGGCGCGAAGGCGCGCCGGCGTTGGCGGCCCAAAACCGGCGGCCCCGGTGGGCGTCGGGTAAATGGGCGTGGGGTAAATTAGCGATGGCCCGGAGAACCGCGAGGGCTCAGCCGTTATTGCATGGTCGGCCTGCCATGCAGAGCCCTAAGGAACGAACTCTCAGCGGCGAGGAACATAATGATAGGCGAGCGTGACAGCAGACTGCGCCAATCGATCGGTATCTCCGGTGGGAATCCGCGGCCGATCGTGGCGCATGACCGGCGGGCGCCGGTCAACCTGCGCTACAGCCGGCAGAGCGCAACGATAGCCCCGCCGCCCGCCGCCGGCGGCACATGGTCGCCGCTGCTCCTCTTCGTGATGCTGATCGGCGGCGAGAGCTTCATCATCGTCGCCAGCAGCGTGCTCCTGGCCTTGCTGGGCCCGAGCGGACAGGACAGCCGGGTCTACGCCCAGGCCGCGATCGCAGGGCTGGGCGTGGCGCTACTCTTCGCGCTGATCCGGCCCATGATCCGCTTCTCGACGGCCAGTCCTAACGGAGCTGCGATTGTCGCCATGTCGGTGCCGGGCACGCTGGCCGCTCTTGCCCTGGCCCAACTCGCGGCACTCGGCGGCTATGCCTATCTCGCCCATTATTTCGGCACGACCATACCGCCGGTGTCGTTCCACAACTGGCTCTGGGCCTGGGTCCTGGCGACCTTGATCGTGGGCCTGATAGACTTCGTGGTCGGCCGGCTCTCGGCGCGCTGGTTCCGCGAAGGCCGCCTGGCGAAGCGGCTCGTGGTCTATGGCGGCGGGGAGCATGGCGAGCGCTTCCTCGGCGAGGTGGCGTCGCGGCGCCCCGGCGACATGTACGTCTGCGGCTATTTCGACGACCGCGTCGAGGCGCCGCTGGGCACGATCCTCGGCGTGCCGTGGCTGGGCGACAGCCACCGGCTCGTCGACTATGTCCGCAACGAAAAGGTGGACGAGGTCGTCATCGCCCTGCCCTGGTCCGCCGATCAGCGCATCCTCGAGATCCTCCGACGCTTCCGCCATCTTCCCGTACCCATCCGTCTGGCGCCGGAACTGATCGCGTTCAGCGCCGCGGACGCGCCGCTCGCGGCGGGCGATGGCGCGACGCTGACCATCCGCGACCGGCCCGTCTCCGAATGGGACATGCTGGTGAAGAGCCTGTTCGACCGGATCTTCGCCGTCGCTCTCCTAGTGCCGCTGGCGCCGACCATGGGAATTGTCGCCTGCCTCATCAGGCTCGACGGGCCTGGGCCCGTGTTCTTCCGGCAGAAGCGCCTCGGTTTCAACAATCGTCCCTTCGACGTGCTGAAGTTCCGCACCATGACCCATGACGCCAGCGTTCAGGGAGCGTTGCGTCAGGCCCAGCGCGGCGACCAGCGCGTGACGCGCATCGGGCGGTTCCTGCGCCGCTCCAGCATCGACGAGCTGCCTCAGCTCTTCAACGTGCTGCGCGGCGAGATGTCGCTGGTCGGGCCCCGCCCGCACCCGATCTGGACCCGGGCCGGCGAACTCTGGCCCGACCAGGGCGACCGGCCGCTGGATGCGATCTTCAGCGAATATGCCTCGCGCCACCGCATGAAGCCCGGCATGACCGGCTGGGCCCAGGTCTGCGGCTATCGTGGCGAAACCGAGACGCCGGACAAGATGGCCAAGCGCGTCGAGCATGACATCTACTACATCGACAACTGGTCGCTTTGGCTCGACCTCAGGATACTCGCCAGGACCTTGATGGCGACGATCACCGACAAGAACGCTTATTGACGGCCTGAGCCTCTCCCGCGCCGCGCCCTCCCCTTCGCGGAGCGGGGGAAAAGCATCAAATGCAATAGCCCTGCCTTTGGAGCAGGGCTATTGCAATATGCGGGCGCCCACGAGCGCCCGGCCAGAGAGGCCGGCGGCTCAGAGCAGCCGGTAGATCCAGCCCGGAATGTGGTGCTTGCGCTTGTTCAGGATCACGCCGAGCACGCGGCCGCCGCCGGTCTCGATCACCCGCCGCGCCTGCTCGATCAGCGGGGCGCGCGTCTTCTCCGCCTCGACGACCAGGAGGACGCCGGAGACCTTGCGCGAGAGCGCGATGCCCGCGACATCGGAAAGTATGGGTGGCGCGTCGACGATCACCAGCCGGGCGAGCCGTGTGGCCTGGGCGAAGACGCGGTCCAGCTCATCGCCATCGAACAGCAGGCCGGCATTCGGCCCGCCGAGATTCAGCGTGACCGTGGTCAAGGTCGGCACCTCGAGATCGGTCTCGATGACGGCCTCCAGCGGCATCCGCCCATGGGCGGCGGCCTCGAGACCGGGAGAGAGCGGCAGGTCATTGACCACACGGATGAGCATCACCGGCTTCAGCAGGTCGCCCGCGATGGTGAGCGCCATCTCTCGGGCGATTGTCGAGGTTCCCTCCCCGCTCGTGGCGCTCGTCAGCTCGATGATCCTCGATCGTTCGTCGGGCATGTGTGCCGTCACCGCGCCATAGAGGAGCAGCATATCCGTCTGGCCGAGAAGCGATGGGCCGATAGGACGGTAGTCGAGCGGCGGATCGTTGCTCGGCAGTTCTTTGCGCTTCAGGAGCGGCGAAGCGTCGATGATACGGGTCATGCGCTACCTGTCGGATGTCAAAGCTTTGTCGATCAGAACACAGCCATCGGGCAAAGGTTGTGTGAATTAGCAGTTGTGAGATTTTCCAGGCACTACGCTAATCGGGCCGGCTCCCAGCCCACCGCCGATGACCCGGTCGCCGGGTAGGATGCCGTACCGGGTGATGGTTCCGCCCTTGAGCTCCAGGGCGGCGGCAACGGGGGCAGTCGAGACGATCGGGTCCGATGAATCCGGTGGAACCCAAGGGTGAACTTCTCGCACCGTGCCATCGCTGGCGAGGAAGAGGAGATCCATGGGAAGCGATATTCCCTCGTTCGAGACCTGCATGATCACCGGTGCGGCAATGGACTGCACGATCAGCAGCCCGCCATCGGGATCGATGCTGTGCCGGTAACGCAGACCGAGATTGACCTGTGTTGCGCTCTCGGCAACATCGACGGTGAACTCGTGACGCCCGCTCCCGGTATAGAGCGTCAGATGGGTCTGATTGAATGTGACGCCCTGGGACCTTGCTGCCGCCGGCCAGAGGGCCATGAGGATGCCGCCGGCGAGCAGCAGCCCCAGATGTCGCTTTGCTGGGCGTCGCTTTGTGGAAGGATGAACCATCGCCGCCAAGCTCCTGTGCAGCTTCAGCGGCAGAGTACCGCCCGGGACGGAGGCTTGCCGGCGGCAAGAATCGGACCCCCCATCTTAACTTTGCCCTTTCCGCCATGTCGGGTTTTTACCCTTGAATGCGCGCCATGAACGTCGCCTGGTATGTCGCCCGGTTGCGCCGGATGGGCGCGCGGGAACTCGCGTCGCGGCTCCGCGACGAGGGGCTGAAGACGCGCTGGCGGCGATTGAAGGGGCGACCGGCACCCATCCGGATGGCGACAGCTGCATCCGCTCCGGCCGTTCCCTGGGACGGGCGCGGGCTGGAAGCGGAGTGCGGCGCTGCGATCGTGGAAGCGGCGAATCAGCTTCTCGATGGGCGCCTCAACATTTTCGGCCGCGAGGTCGCACTGCCGCAATCGGCAGAGGACTGGTTTCGCGATCCCGACACCGGAATCGTTGCACCCGCCGAGGCCTATGCCTTCGATATCGATTCCCGCGATCCGGCGATCACCGGCAATCACAAATTCCTCCTGGAGCCGAACCGGCTGCAGCACGTCACGCTGCTGGCCGCCGCCTATTTTCTGACGCATGACGAGGCCTACGCCGAGCTTGCCGCCGCGCAGCTCCGTTCATGGTGGCAGGCGAACCCGTTCCTGACGGGGATCCACTGGTCGAGTGGCATCGAGGTCGCGCTCCGCTTGATCAGCTTCGCCTGGACCCGCCGCCTTCTCGGTCGCTGGGCGGGAGCCACCGAATGCTTCGAGGACTCGAGCCTCGCTCGCGACCAGATCTTCCGCCATCAGCAATATCTCGCCGCGCTGCGCAGCCATGGCTCCTCGGCCAACAACCATCTTCTGGCGGAGCTCCTCGGCCTTTATGTCGGCGCCAGCGCCTTCCCCTGGTTTCCCCCAAGCGGCCGGTGGCGCCGCGCCGCCGTTGCCGGGCTCGAAATCGAGGCCCAGCGCCAGGTCTTTCCCGATGGGCTCAGCCGTGAGCAGGCCAGCGAGTATCATGGCTTTGTCCTCGAAATGCTCATGGTCGGCGCGGCGGAAGGCCTCCTCGCCGGCAGGCCCTTCAGCGCCGATTTCCACGGCACCATCGCCCGCATGGCGGATGGCTGGGCTGCCCTGCTGGATATCGGGGGCCGGGCGCCGCGCCAAGGCGATACGGACGACGCCCAGGTGATCCTCCTCGATCCGGCGGATCGCGAGCGCCGGCCGCGAAGCCTTCTCGCCGCCGCCGAGGGTCTGGTTGGCAGCTGCCCTTGGTGGCCCGCGCCGCTGCCTGACTTCCGCAGCCGCCTCCTCGCCGTGCTGGCGGGACGACAGGCGCGGCCCCACCTTCCCCGCCCGCCAGCGCGGCCGCATTTCTTCGCCAATGCGGGCGTGGCAATCCTGCGCGACCTGGAGCCGCGGGCAGATGAGCTCTGGTGCCGGTGTGATCATGGACCGCATGGCTATCTATCCATTGCCGCCCATGCCCATGCCGATGCGCTTTCTCTCGAGCTGCGTCATGGCGGAGTCGATATCCTGGCCGACCCCGGCACCTATTGCTATCTGACCGAGCGCGATTTTCGGCGCTACTTCCGCTCGACCCTCGGCCACAACACCCTCGAGGTCGGCGGTCTCGACCAGGCGCGCTTCGGCGGCCCCTTCCTCTGGCTCGATGCGCCCGAGACCCGCCTGCTGGCCGCAGCCGGGCTTGAAAGGGGCGAGATCGCCCGCTGGAGCGCCGGTCATGCCGGTTATGCCCGCCAGAACGGCAAGCCCGTCCATCAGCGGTCCGTCACCCTCGATCGCGCCCAGCGCCGCATTCAGATCGCCGACCGGCTCCTCGCCGAAGGCCGTATTCCCGTGCGCCTCGCCTTTCACCTGGGCCCGCAAGTGGCGGCTCTGCTTGACGGAAACATCGCCACGCTTGCCTGGTCTGACGCCAACCGCTCCTGGCGCGGACGGCTGAGCCTCCCGGCGAGCCTCACTTGGCGTGCGCTGCGCGGATCGCTCGATCCCCTCGCCGGCTGGTATTCGCCGCGCTTCGGCGAGCGGATCCCGGCGACGTCGCTGATCGGCGAGGGCCTGATGAGCGGGGAGGAGATCCTAGAGACGTGGTTCGAGGTCGCGCCGGCGCCCTGAGCGGCCCGGCTCAGGAAGTCTGGTCGCCCGTCCTGCTGTCGATCAGGAAGGCGATCAGGACGCCGATGGCGCTGGCGAGCGAGTAGGTCACGAGCCCGGCCAGGAGGCGCACGGCCCACAGATAGGCGTCGCCGCCGTCGGTCGCCGAGCGTCCGGCCATGTACCAGAGGCCGATCCTGTCGGCCGCGATCCAGGCAGCGACCCAGGGCAGAAGGATCGCTGCCATCATCCACAGGATCGCGGCGGGTCGCGGGCGAAGCTCGGCGCTGCCATCTGCGAGCCCCAGGCGGGCAGCCATGCGGCGCAGGGGGAGCATCACGGCGATGGCGAGGGCGATGAGGAGGGGCGAGCAAATGGCCGTCCACAGGACGACTGTCCAAAGGTCCCGGCCATTGCGCAGCAGCAAGGCCGCCAGAATCCCCAGCAGGAACAGGGCTGCCGTCGCCAGCAAGACCCGGCGCCGGAAGCTGCGATAGGCCGTCCCCTTACCCAATTGCCACCCGTATCCTTGGCCGCATCATAGTCCTCGCCGCTTTTCTGTCACAGCGGCGATTGTCATTCGTTAGGATTTTCCAGCCCCGGGAGGATGGGCCGTAGCCTGGTGCGGCTACACGCACCCCGCGGGCATCGCCATAAAGGGCTCGGAAGCAGCCGGTGTCACTTCAGCCCGGCGGCGGCGAAGCCCTTCTCGAAGCGCTGCAGGTCCTCGGGGCGCTTGAAAGGCAGGAGCCCCGCGATATCCGCCAGCGTCAGGTCCGAGCTCAGCGCCTGGGCGCGGGCGAGCGCGTCCTTGGCCGCCTCTGCCCGGCCGGCCTCGACATAGGCAACCGTCGCCGAGAAGAAGCAGGGCCGGAACTCCGGTGCCCGGGCCATGCAGAGCTCGACATTCTGGACGGCCTTGCCGAGGGCGTTGGCCAGGATGTAGCCCCGGCCGTAGATGGCATAGATTCCCTGATCGATGAAGGGATCGAGATGCACCAGATTGTCGAGCTGGGCGATGCCCTCCGTCGACTTGCCGGTATAGATGTAGACGTCGCCCAGGGTCTGGTGGAGCCCGGCATCATCAGCCGTGGCATCGATCGCGCTGGTCAGAAGTTCGATCGCCTGGTCGTATTGACCACGATAGAGATAGACATTGGCGACGACCTGCTGTGCATCCGAGACGTC
>DATFRE010000442.1:0-7281 GCA_035263545.1 Dongiaceae bacterium | reverse complement strand
TCAGCTCGAGAATCCGGGCCACGACCTGCTTGCCAATGGCCTGCTTCTCGATGAGGGCGAATGTCCCGGAGTTCAGGGGTTTTGCCTTGGGGCGCTTGGCCATGTCGTGCCTCGGATCGGCTTTCAGCGTCGGGCCAGGATACATGCAAGTCCGGTGCCTGGCATACCCTCACCCTTCCCATCGCTTCGCGATGGGTCCCTACCCTCTCCCGCTTCGAAGCGCGGGAGAGAGGGAATTCATCTACTCCGCGGCGCGGCTGATGACCGGGTCGACGCGGTTCAGGTCTTCCAGGGGGATGTGGCAGGCGATGCGATGGCCGGTGGGGGTGCGCCGCTCGGGCGGCGGGGTGGTGTCGCAGATCTCGCCGACCTTGCGCGGGCAGCGCGTCGCGAAGGGGCAGCCCGCCGGGATGTTGCGCACGCTGGGCAGGTTGCCTTCGAGGATGATGCGCTTCTGCTTCAAATCCGGGTCGGGGATCGGGACCGCCGAGAGCAGCGATTCCGTATAGGGGTGGTAGGGCGGCAGGAAGACATCGTCGACCTCGCCGAACTCGACGATCTTGCCGAGATACATCACCGCCACCCGGTCGGCGAGATAGCGCACCACCGAGAGATCGTGGGAGATGAAGATCAGGGTCGCGTCGCGGGTCGCCTGCAGTTCGATCAGGAGATTGATGATGGCGGCCTGGACCGAGACATCGAGGGCCGAGACGGGCTCGTCCGCCACCACCAGATCGGGATCGCCGGCGAGCGCGCGGGCGATGGCGACGCGCTGCTTCTGGCCGCCGGAGAGCTGGCGCGGCTTGCGGGCGACGAAATCGACCGGCAGCTTCACCGTGTCCATCAGCTTGCGGGCCTCGGCTCGCGCCTGGCGGCCGCCGACGCCCTTGAGGCGGCGCAACGCCCGCTCGACGATATAACCCACGGAATGGCTGGGGTTCAGGGTGCTGTCCGGATTCTGGAACACCATCTGCAGCTTGCGCTTCAGGCTGTCCGGGCGCTTCTCCACCGAGGTGTAGCCGATATCGCTGCCGGCGAGCACCACCTTGCCCTGGGTCGCCAGCTCGATCCCCGTCAGCACCTTGGCGAAGGTCGATTTCCCGCAGCCGGACTCGCCGACGATGGCGAGCGTCATGCCGCGCTTGGCGCTCATGTCGATATCGTTCAGGGCCTTGACGTCGTAGGACGCCCCGCCGGCGAAGATGCCCGGCGACTGGCGATAGAACTTGCGCAGATGATCGACGGTGAGGACATCCTCCTTGTCGCGCTTGACCTGGGCGGCCTCGACCGCGGCGGCCGGGCGCTGGCGCAGGGGCAGCTCGTCGAAGCGCACGCATTGCACGCGGTGATGATCGCTGCCGGGCACGGTGACGGTGGGAATGGGCTGGGTGGTGCAACGCCCCTGCTCCACATAGGTGCAGCGCGAGGCGAAGATGCAGCCGGCCGGGCGGTTCAGGGTCGAAGGCACCTGGCCCGGGATCGGCGCCAGGGCGGCCGAGGTCTTGCTGCTGCCCAGCACGGGAATGCAGTTGAGCAGGCCCCGGGTATAGGGGTGGCGCGGGTCGCGGAAGACCTCGCCGATCGGCCCCTCCTCCACCAGCTCGCCGGCATACATCACCCCGATGCGGTCGCAGATGCGCACCACGGTGCCGAGATTGTGGCTGATGAAGACGATGGAGGAGTTGTGCTTCTGGCGCAGGCGCCGCACGAGATCGAGGACGGCTGCCTCCACCGTCACGTCGAGGCCGGTGGTCGGCTCATCCATGAGCAGAAGCGAGGGCTCGGCCATCAGCGCCATGGCGATGACCACGCGCTGCTGCTGGCCGCCGGAGAGCTGGTGGGGATAGCGGTCGAAGACGCTCTCCGGATCCGGCAGGTTGACCTCGCCCAGCATCTGGAGCGCGCGCGCCCGGGCCTCGGCCTCGCTCGCCTTCTGGTGGATGAGCGGGACCTCCATGAGCTGGCGGCCCACGGGCATGACCGGGTTCAGGCTCGACATCGGGTCCTGATAGACCATGGCCATGCGTCCGCCACGGATCTGGCGCAGCTCCTCCTCCGTCATGCGGCTCATGTCACGCCCCTCGAAGAGGATGCGCCCGCCGGTGAGCCGGCCCACGCCGGAGAGGTAGTTCATGATGGCGAAGGCGACCGTCGACTTGCCGCAGCCGGATTCGCCAACCAGCCCCAGCGCCTCGCCCTGCTCTAGCCGGAAGGAGACGCCCGGCACGACATTCATCTCGCCGGCCCGGGTGAAGTAGGAGATGCGCGCGTTCTCGAGCTCGAGGACAGGGGGCATGCCGTCAATCCCTCAGGCTGATCTCGCGCAGGCCATCGGCGAGGAGATTGAAGCCGACGACGAGGGAGCTGATGGCCGCGCAGGGGAACAGCGACATATGGGGGTCGGTGGACATCATCGTGTAGGTGTCCTTCACCATGCCGCCCCAGTCGGGATCGGGCGGCGGCAGCCCGAGGCCGAGGAAGCCGAGGACGCCGATGGCGATGGTGGTATAGCCCATGCGCAGGCAGGCATCGACGATGAGCGGCCCGCGCGCATTGGGCAGGATCTCCACCAGCATGATGTAGACGGCGGATTCCCCCCGCATCTTGGCCGCGGCAACGTAGTCGCGCTCGCGTAGCTCCAGCGTCAGGCTGCGGACGATGCGGGAGACCTGGGGCGAGGCGATGAAGGTGACGGCCACGATGATATTGAAGGCCGACGGGCCGAACTGGGAGATGATGATCAGATAGAGAATGATCACCGGGAAGGAGAGGATGATGTCCGAGATCCGGCTGACGACGACATCGACCCAGCCCCGATAGTAGCCGGCCAGCAGGCCCATGGTGCAGCCCACGACATAGGCGCAGAAGGTCGCGATCGGGCCGACGGTGAGCACGATCCGCGAGCCCCAGATGATGCGCGAGAGGATGTCGCGGCCCTGATTGTCCCGGCCCAGCCAGAAGGCGGCCGAGGGACCCCAGTTGCCGTAATCGTCCATGTAGTTCTCGTTCGGATCATACGGCGCTAGGAGGGGCGCGAAGATCGCCACCAGGATCCAGAACAGCACGAGGGCGGCGCCGATCATGCCGACCGGCGATTCCCGGAGCAGCGCGATCCGCTTCAGCAGCCGGAGCAGGAAGCCGTCCTGCTTCTTGCCCATGGTGATGGCGGCCATTCTCTCTCCCTCCCCGCTCAGGCGAAGCGAATGCGCGGGTTCAGCAGCATGTAGCCGAAATCGCCGATGATCTGGGTCGACACGGTGACGAAGACCGCGAACATGGAGCCGGCTTCGATCACGGCGATATCCTTGTTGAGCGCGGCATCCAGCATCATGCGCCCGAAGCCCGGATAGCCCACCACCGCCTCGACGACGACCACACCGGTCACCAGGTAGTTGATCTGCAGCAGGATGACGGTGAAGGGCCCGATCATCGCATTGCGGATCGCATGCTTCATGATGACGTTGCGGAAGCTCAACCCCTTCAGCACCGCCGTGCGGATGAAGGGCCGGGTCATGGTCTCGACCATGGAGGCCCGCACCATGCGCACCACATAGCCCAGGTCATAGAGCACCATCACCGCCACCGGCAGCACGAGCTGGGAGGCGATGGACCAGCCCCCGCTGGCATCCAGCGGCGAGGTGCCGGGCAGCAGGCCCAGCCAGATGACGAAGACGCTCTGCAGGAAGACGCCGGAGGCGAATTCCGGCACCGAGGTGGTCACGATGCTGGCGAGCGAGATCGTCCGGTCCAGGCGAGAGCCCTCCCGCATGCCGGCGGCGACACCGAAGATGATCGAAGCCGGCACGATGACGGCAAAAGCAAGGGAGGCGATGATCGAGGTGTTGAGCAGCCGGTCCCAGATGATGGAGTTGACCGGCGCGCCCCAGAGCGTCGATTTCCCCAGATCGCCGCGGAGGATCTGACCCAGCCATTCGATGTAGCGGATGATTATCGGGCGATCGAGGCCCATCTTGACCGTCAGGATATCGACCTCGTTCTGGGTGGCAAACGGCCCCAGGATCTTGCGGGTGACCTGGCCCGGCGAATACTCGTTGACCACGAAAATGATCAGGGATACCGCGAGCATGGTCAGGAGCAGATAGCCGAATCGCTTGACGAAGAACTTCAGCATCGCCTCTCCGCCCGACTGCCGGCGGTTGATCCGCCGCATTGCATGGACCGTTCGCTCGTCGGTCCGGTGGCCGCGGTCTTCTGACCTTCGGCCCGCCTCCTGTTAGGAATTAGCAAACACATATTCCGCCGGGGGTTCAAGGAATTCCTGGCGGCGACCGGCGATTTTGCGCCGGGAAGACGGCGGGCGCCCGAAGGCGCCCGCCAAGGCATCGATTTCCCTTTGCCGGATCGCCCTAGAGCGACCACTCCTCGACAAAGAGATAGCTCGTGGGATGCATCTTGAAGCCCTTGACCTTCTTGTTCACGCCGGTGAAGACGGCGCGCCAGAGCGGCTGGACGATGGGCCCCTCCTCCTGCATCAGCTCCTCGATCTGCTTCATGATGAGCTTGCGCTTCTCGACATCGAGGGTCGCGTCCGCCTGATCCAGCAGGCCATCGAGCTTCGGGTTCGCATAGTGGGACTCGTTCCAGGGCACGCCCGTGCGATAGGCGAGGTCGAGCACCATGGTGCCGAGCGGACGATGGGTCCAGTTGGTGAAGGCGAAGGGCTCGATCATCCAATGGTCCCAGTACTGGGCCGAGGGCAGGACGTTCATCTTCACATTGACGCCGATCTCCCTCCACATGTTGACCATGGCCTGGACGGCGATCGCCTCCCAGTCCGGGTCCTTCTTGCAGAAGATCTCGACTTCGAAGCCGTCCGGCTTGCCCGCCTCGGCCAGGAGCTTCTTGGCCTCCTCGATGTTCTGCTTCATGAAGGGCAGCTTGTAGTATTCCGGATGCACCGGTGCGACGTGGTGGTGCTCCGCAGGGGCGCCGAGGCCGAGATGGGCGATCTGCAGGACCTTGGGCGTATTGACCGCCAGACGCATGGCCTTGCGGATCTTCGGGTCCTTGAAGACCTCCCTGTCCTGCTGCATGCGGGCGACGGCGGTCTGGCCCGTCGTCACCTTGTGGATGACCACGCCCGGGATCTTCTGCAGGGCAGCGTACTGGGTCGTCGAGGCCTCCATCATGCCGTCGACCTGGCCCGAGGCCAACGCCGCGATGGCCGCGGCCGGATCGTCGCCGTTATCGATGAAGATGAGTTCCTCGATCGAGGCCGGCTTGCCCCAATAGCCGTCCCGGCGCTTCAGGACCGCCTTCTTGCCCAGCTCGAACTCGGTGAGCGAGAAGGCGCCCGTGCCGATCGCGCCCACCCCGAAGACGCCCTTGTCGGCGGGATGCAGGATGGCCGCGGGATAGTGGAACAGGTTCTCCGGCACGGCGAGCTGCGGCTTCTGGCCGTTCAGCTTGATGGTGTACTCGTCGACCTTCTCGATCGCCTTGTCGGAGTAGAGCTTGGTGCCCATCTTGGGCTGGCCCTTGTCGTCCTTCTGGCCGGTGTCGTAGTCGACCACGAGGAAGCCCTTGAACAGGCCGATGATCGAGGAGCCGTTCTTCTCGTCGAGCCAGCGGCTGATATTCCAGATCACATGGTCGCTGCTCAGCTCGTCGCCGTTCGACCACTTGATTCCCTTCTTCAGGGTCAGCGTCCAGGTGGCCAGATCGTCGCTCGCCTGCCACTTGTCCAGCAGCCACGGGCGGGTGACGTTGTCGGCGCCAGTGCGGGTCAGGTAGTCGCAGACCTGCCGGCAGATATTGGAGTCATAAATGTAGTCGTAGATCGGCGGATTCTCGATCTTGATGACCCGCATCGAGAAGCGGATCGTGCCGCCGCCGCTCGCCGCCCGCGCCTCTTGCACTGGCTCGGAGAGGCCGGCCAGGGCATAAGCCGCCGAGGCCGACAGGCCGAGCAAGGTCGAGGTACGCAGGAAGTCGCGCCGATCCAGCTTGCCCGCCTTGAGCTGGTCGACCAGCTCTGGCAGGGCGCCATGGATCTTCTTCAGATCCCCGTTGTCCAAAGACATTAGAAAGCCTCCCACATGTTTGTGTCGTCCGACGCGCAGGCCCTGTTCGTCAGTGGCCCCTCACTGCCGCAGTCGTTGGCGGCCTGAGCGCCGTTTCATTCGCAATTAGCACCGATTTACGGAACATAACAAGGGTAAACGCGACAATGACTGGTCCCGGAGCGTCGTGGACCTGCGGGAACACGAGAGGCGACACTCGCCGCCCAATAAGCGGTTGACCCGGGGTCGATCCGCCTTACTGTCCGGCCATGGCCGATGGCGTCGAGCTTCTGGGCAAATCCGAGAGATACAGTGGGTTTTTCCGCATCAATGGGTATCGCCTTCGGCACCGGCTCTTCGCCGGCGGCTGGAGCGGGGTGATCGAGCGCGAGGTCTTCGAGCGCGGCCATGCCGTGGGGGTCCTGCCCTATGACCCGGTCGCCGATTCCGTCGTTCTGATCGAGCAGTTCCGCATCGGCGCCCTCGTCGCCGGCATGAGCCCCTGGCTGATCGAGGTGGTCGCCGGCATCATCGAGGAGGGCGAGCCGCCCGAGGAGGTCGCCCGGCGCGAGACCCAGGAAGAGGCAGGCCTCGAGATCCAGGCGCTCATGCCCATGTGCCGCTATCTCGTCAGCCCCGGCGGGTCGTCGGAATCCGTCCTCCTCTATTGCGGCCGGGTCGACAGCCGCGGTGCCGGCGGCATCCATGGCCTGGCGGAGGAGCATGAGGACATCCGGGTCGATCGCCTGGCCTATGGGGAAGCCATGCGCCTGCTCGAGGAAGGCCGCGTCACGAATTCCGTCAGCCTCATCGCCCTGCAATGGCTGGCCCTCCACAGGGACCGGGTCCGGGCGGTCTGGGCCTGACGCTTTACCGCCGCCCGATGCTTTACCGCCGTCCTGCGCGCCGATAGTCTCGCCGCCATGGACATCCGACGCTAGACGATCTCTGAAACCTAGGAATGCCTGCAAAGGTTGGATTTTTTCAGCTCCAGCGTGGTAGAAACGCGGGGTAGAAACCCTTGCCTGGAATGAGGTCCAACGTAATGGCTGATCTGTTGAAGCGCGAAAAGGGTCGCAACGTCTGGCAGGCTCGCCTCGACATTCCTGCCCGCCTCCGACATGCCTTCCTCAACAAGAAAGGGGAGCCGAAGCGCACGCTTGTGAAGTCGCTCGGCACTACCGACAAGGCCGAGGCTAAGCGCAGGGCGGCGCTCGTCGTCTCTCGCTGGCGCGCCATGTTCAGGCAGGCCAGCAGC
>DATFRE010000441.1:0-10926 GCA_035263545.1 Dongiaceae bacterium | reverse complement strand
AGGCGCAGGAACTCGCGTCGCTCCAGCCGGCCTTCCTCGAGCTGATGGACCAAGCCCGGAAGCGCCGCATGGATCTGCTCCAGATCTTTCTTGCTCGACGACATTGGAATCTGCCTCCCACAGCGATTGTCCAAGGGGTCTTGAAGCACCCGCTGGGAAGATTGCGACGTCCAAACGCGTCGTATTGTGCTATTTTCCGCAAAATCTGTGCGATATTCCGCTCAATGGCGGCGCATCGCGCTCGGTGGCTGCCCTTTGAAATCCCTGAACGCTCGGGCGAAGCTCGACATGTTCGAGAAACCGCAGGCGAGCGCGACCTCACGCACCGAGAGCCTCGAATGGGCGAGCAGGTCGGCCGCCCGCCGCAGCCGGAGTTGGCGATAATAGGAGGTGGGCGCAATGCCCACCTCCGACTGGAAGACCCGCTCGAGCTTGTCGGCAGAGACCCGCAGCCGCGCCGCCAGATCCGTCATCCTGAGCCGCTCCTCCACCGCCTCCTCCATCACGGCGATCGCCGAGAGGACGAGCTCGTTCTGGATGCCGGTGCGAAGGCGCAGCGGCATCATCTTGCGGTCGACGCTGGAGCGCAGCGGGCTATGCACGAACCATTCCGCCACCCCCGCCGCGAGCTCGGCCCCATAATCCCGCGTGATGATCTCAAGCATCATGTCGAGGCTGCCGACACCGCCGGCCGAGGTGAAGCGCTGCCGATCGATCACATAGAGGTCGCGGCGCAGCTCGATCTCGGGAAAGGCCTCCGTGAAGGCAGGCTGGCTGGTCCAATGCAGAGTGCAGGCATGGCCGTCGAGAAGCCCGGCCCGGGCGAGAAAGAAGGCCGCATCGGCGACGGCGCCGAGATGCGCTCCTTCGCGCAGGTTCCGCCTGATCCAGGCGAGCGCGCGCTCGGCGACGAGATGGTCGGCATCGCCGCCCGAGCATACGACGATGCGGTCCGCGATCGGGGCGTCATCTACCGCATGGGTCGGCTCGACGGTCACCCCATTGGAGGCCCGGACCTTCTCGCGCGAGAGCCCGATGGTGATCCAGCCATAGCATGGGCGCCGTGCCAGGATGTTTGCGGCCCGCAACGGCTCGATGACCGAGCTGAAGGCCATCATGGGAAATCCTGGAAAGATCAGGACCGCAAAAGAAATCGGCGGCACCGAATCCACGGGCTCCGAAATTGTTCCCCGAGCTAGACGCCCCTGTCTCAAGCTGCATTCCCTGCTTCATGGTTGCGGGAACTGCCAGCTGTCGATCATTCTCTCACGCGCCACCGAGGTCAACGCCCAACTGGAACGAATCATATGACAATTTCCTGGGCGCGCTCGAAGCCCGAGGAACTGCGAGCGCATCATGCGCGCGATGCGGCGGAGATGGCGGGTGCTCTGCCGGAAGATGTCATCGAGACGGAACTGGCGCCGGACGCTGCCTTTCGCGGCGGCCTCCTCTTCACGCCGCGAGACTGCATCACGGATGCTGTCTTCGTCTATTTCCACGGCGGGGGATTCGTGGCCGGCAGCCCTGAGACCCATCGCTGCATGACTGCCTGGCTGGCGAAGCTTTCCCGGATGCGCGTCTTCTCGGCACGCTATCGCCTGGTGCCGGAGCATCCCTTCCCTGCGCAGCGCGCGGATGCGGTGGCGGCCTGCCGCGCGATGGCGGGTGAGGTGAGCATCTTCCTCGCGGGCGACAGTGCCGGGGCTTGCGTCGCTCTTTGGGGATTGCAGGTGCTCGATGCGCCGTTGCGAGCCCGGATCGCGGGGCTTGTCCTGCTCTATGGCGGATATGGGCTCATCGAGAGCGCCAGCATCGCCCGTTACGGCACGCCGGAGAACGGACTCGATTCCGAGACGCTCGCGGTCATGTATCGCCGCCTCGGCGGTGATGCCGTCTGGCCGACCGCATTCGCGGGCGAGATCATCGAGCCGGCCTATATTCTTGCCGCCGAGATGGACGGGGTGTTCGACGATTCGGCTCGGCTTTTCGATAGTCTCGGACCAAATCCAGCCCATCTCTTCACCGTGGCCAAGGGCGAGGACCATGGATTCTTCAAGAGGACCGGCAGAGATCCCACTGCGCTGAGAGAGCTGGATAAGTCCGCCAGATGGGCCACTGAACGGTTGTCGCACTGGAGAACGACGGCGCAGGCGTGACCTTCATCATTCGCGCCAGAACCCCTTCGAGCTTTCGCGATACACATCGCACCGCGACAACCCGATATCCTTCAGCATGTCGTCGTTCAGGTCCTGCAAGGCGCGCCGCTGCCGATCGCGCTCCCGCCATCGCTGCACCGCGTCGGTGGCGCAGATGGAACATTGGGTGAGCCCGATCGCGGCCTGTCTCGCCAATCTGGAGACCGCATCCGCCACGCGCCCCAGAAGCTGCCGGCGCCGGCTCAATTCCTGAAAGCCGAGATTCATCCTTCACCCACTTTGCGCGCCGCCTCTTCCAGCGCCTTCATCGCCAGGAGATAGGGGCCGGGGCCGTGGCTCACTCTTGCGACCCCTTGCTCGGCGAGTGCCCGGAAGGGCGGGGTGCGCGCGTCGACCATGATGTTGAGCGGCAGAGGCGAAGCCTCGGCGAGGCGCCCGATGAGAGCGAGGTCGCTGAGACCCGGGGCGAACAGCCCATCGGCGCCGGCATCGGCATAGGCGCGCGATCGTTCGATCGCGGCCACGAGCATCTGCTCGTCATGCTGCTCGGGCGGCCGCTGGAAGAAGACGTCCGTCCTGGCGTTGATGAAGAAGCCGATGCCGGCGGCATCCGCGATCTGGCGTGCTCGCCGGAGACGCGCGGCGTGATCCGCCGTCTCGCGGAGGCTCCCATCTGCCGAAAAGCTGTCCTCGAGATTGCACCCGACGGCTCCCGCCTCGATCGCCTGGCGGATCGTCTCGCCGACCCTATCCGACGTTTCGCCATAGCCGCTTTCCAGATCGATCGTCACCGGCAGATCCACGGTTCGCGCGATCCGGCGCAGATTGTCGATTACCAGGGCGAGCGGAGTCTCCTCGCCATCGGCGAAGCCATTGGCATGGGCGACCGACCAGCTGCCCGTCGCAAGCGCCAGGGCGCCGCCGGCAGCGACCGCCTTGGCGCTCCCCGGATCCCAGATGTTGAAGAGGATGACCGGTGTGCCGCGCACATGCAGCGCCCGGAAGCGCTCGGCCTTCCGCCTTTGATCCGCTATGCCGCTATCGCCCGCCATGGGTAGCTGATTTGCATCCATCACTCAGCCCTTCCTGGGTGCGATGGCGGAGGCGTGGGCCTCCTTGAGCTTCCTCGCGCAGTCCTCGCAGCAGACTTCCACGGTCTTGCCGCCGATCTGTACCCTGATGAAATCGGCATCGAGCTCGCAGTCGCAAGCCGCACAGGTCTTCTCCGTCATGACATCGCCCTCCATGAACGCCCGAGCTTCGGGCGCCGCCAGTAAGTCACGGCTTGGAGGAGGGCCGCTGTCAGAATCTTTAGCGACTTGCGCGGAACCTAACGATGGAGCGCGGACCGCTTGAATTCCGAGGGCGAGCGGCCGTAGACGCCGCGGAATGCGGCGCTGAAATGGCTGTGGCTGGAGAAGCCGAGATCCAGGCCGAGCGCGGTCAGATCCTCATATTGCGCGAGAAGATCCAGCGCGCGGGCCAGGCGCAGCCGCAGCTGGTAGCGATAGAGAGGCACGCCTTCCACCTGCTGAAAGACCTGCGTCAGATAGACCGGGGAAGCCCGCAGCTCGGCGGCGATCTCCGCCAGAGTCCAGCGCCGCGCCGGATCGCTCGCCAGAACGAGCTTGGCCCGGTCGACCAGCCGCTGCCGCCCGAAGCTGGCACCCGCCGCATGGGTGGTGCGCGGGCCCAGCGACCGGCGGACGAGGGTGAGCGCGAGGCCCTCGGCCTCCAGGGGTTCGGCGATCTTTTCGCGCAGGCTGTGCCGCAGCAGGGCGACGAGCGCCTGGGCCCGAGGATCGATCCTCAGGCGCTGGCGGCGAAATGCGAGCGCCGCGCCATCCCTGAGGAAGCCGGGCGGTGCCAGCTCCCGCAGCAGCGGCTCGTCGACGATGAGCGTCAGGCTGGCATCGCCGCCCGGCACGGGATGGCTGACCCGGTAGGGTTCGCCGGCATTGAAGAACAGCACCTGGTTCGCTTCGGCGACAGCCTCGTCGCGTCCCATGTGGCGCACATAGACGCCACGATAGGGAAACACGAGCTGCGTCGTGCCCGCGCATTCCTCCGCGCTCTGGTGCCGGCAGCTGCCCCGGCAATACACATCCCGCACCCTGATCGACGGCGTCTTCAGCAGCGACTGGACGGTGAACTCGGACATCGGCTTTCAGCCTCGGGGCATGAGCGCCCGCCGCCTCAAGCAGAGAGGCCGCGATCCAGATAGCCCATGAAATCATGGATCTCGCGCTCGAGCCAGGACAACCGGCCGGGCCGGGCGAGCGGCGCGCCGGTGCCTTCATAGAGGCCCTCGACCACGCCGCGATCCTCCGCGTTCACGCGGTCGAAGAAGTCGACCAGCTCGCTGACGAAGCCCTCGCGATCGTTCAGCCCCGCCATCACCTCGGGTGCGAGCGCGGCGCCGAAGCGCACGTGCACCTCGCCGACCGATTTGGGCCTGAGGGAGAGGTACCAGAGGTGATCGGGAGCCAGGACATACATATGGGTCGGAAACACCGTCGGCATGACCGAGGTGAAGCGCTGCCGTCCAGCAAGGCGCGTATTGGCCGGATGGGCCCGGCCATAGGTGGCTCCCTCGGTCTTGGTGAAGGTTTGCAAGGTGAAGGCCGCGTGGCTCTCCAGCGGGAACTCCGTCTCCTCGGCGGGGAACCAGGCGCCAACCGTCCGGCGATGGGTAACCGGCAGGTGGTAGCCCTCCATGAAGTTTTCGGTCAGCAGCTTCCAGTTGGTGTTCCAGAGATGGTCCTGGGTCGCGATCGAGAGGTAGCCCGCCATGTCGTAGGGCGCCACCATCTCATGGAGCCGGGCCAGCTGCGCGGCGAGGCTTTCCGCCGCGGGATCGAGGGTGACATAGATCCAGCCTTCCCAGACTTCGCTGCGGATCTCGGCCAGACGAAGCTCGCGCGGCTCGAATCCCGGCGTGCGCTTCATATGGGGCGCGGCCAGGAGCTGGCCGTCGAGCCCATAGGTCCAGGCGTGATAGGGGCACACGATCCTGCTGCAGCTCCCTCGCCCCTCGACCAGGCGCATCATGCGGTGCCGGCAGACATTGGCGAGCGCGCGGATGCGGTCATCCTCGCCACGGATGACCATGACCGGCTGGTCGTTGATGGAGAAGCTGAGATAATCCCCGGGCTTCGGGATCTCCGCGGCGAGGCCGGCGCAGAGCCAGCCCCGGGCGAAGAGCCTTTCGCGCTCGAGAGCGAAGATCGCCGGGTCGTGATAGAGGCCCGGCGGCATTGCCGTCGCCTCAGTGAGCGGTCCCTTCGCGAGCCGCGACAGCTCGGCAAGCAGGCTTTCCGTCCCGGACATGCGCTTTCCCTTCGACACCGCCGCCTCGCGTACAGGCTAGATCATTTCCCTTCGAAGGGGAAACCGTCGCCGGTCGCAGCGTTCATTCCTGCGGGAACAGCCGGGGACCCGCAAGGAGACGGAATTCCAAACTCCCGATGCCACCCTCCAGACCTTCGGTCCGATCGGCGTCCCGCGCGCCGTGCTGTAGCTTTCGACTTCCAGCAGATGGGCAACGCCTTCGCGCCGCAGCTTGGCGGATGCACTCGATCCGTCGGTGAAGACGACCAGGCATCGGGCCATCCTGCGACGCGGCAGATCCTCTCCCTCTTCGGCGACGGCCTTCAGAACGATGCCCGGATAGAGATGGGAGGATGGCGCTTCCAGAATGAGCGGCGTTCGAGGAGATGCGACCGAAGCTCGTCTCGACAAGCCCGCGGATCGCGGCTTCATGCGCGACTCACGCTTTCAGGCTTGTCGCGACGACCTTCTCGAGGAAGCCGGGCGGATAAGGCTTCTCCTTCGGCTTGTCATAGGGGCAGCCTTGCGGAAAGCGCCAATGCCGATTGTCGCAGAAGGCGCAAGGCCCCTGGGCGCGCGACAGAAAGCCCCGCTTGCTGCCGGCGCCCTTGGTATAGGTCAGCTCCCCCTTGGCGTAGAGCTCGGCCAGAAAGTCCGACATCATGCGATGCGGATCGTAGAAGCTCGCCATCAGCTCGGCCTCCGCAGCGGCGAATTTCCGCTTGATCTCCGCCAGCACCGCGGCCGCGTCCTGGCGCAGCCCGGCGGCGACATAGCCGGAAGCGGGCTTCTGGAATTGCATGCGCGGATCATGCTCGAGGAAGGCGGCGGCATCGGGGAACTTTCGGGCAAAACCCGCGTAGGCCTCGGGATCCATGCGGAATTGCGGCAGGAAATTCACGTCATAGGAGAAATGCGGCGTGACGACCAGGCGCGTCGAGAGCTCGTAATCCTCGCCGCCGGCCTTCATCGAAATCCGCAGCCGGCAGTCATGCTGCGTCGTGTGCCGCAGCAGGGTATAGGGACCATCCTCCGGCACAGCGGGCAGCGGCGGGTCGGCCTGGACCAGATGGGCGAAGGAGTGCTGGAACATCGACCAGGAGGCTTGCCCGACGAGAAACAGAACGGCGGGGCGCGTCTGCACCAGCTGCTTCATCGCCCAGGCATTGCGGTGAACGCAATTGGCGATGATGGTGTTGACGCTCTGGCTCACGCCGCCGAGCCATTGCGGCCCCCAATGCGGAGAGGCGCAGGCGACCATGTCGAGCTGGCCGACATCCTCTCCCACCCGGAGCGCCGCATCGGCATGGCCTTTCGCGCGCAGGAAGGCGGTGAAGCTCTCGAGCACCGGCAGCATCTGGGTGTAGTAGCCGATCGCCTAGCCGTAGATCTCGGCCTCGCGGCCGCCAGGCACCTGGATGCGCGCCGCCAGGAGGTCGCCTTTCGCGAAGCGCTGGTCCGCCGCCAGGAGGACGACATAGGGCGATTGGCCCAGCTTTCCCGGCAAATGGATGGCCGTTGGGCTCGGCTCGCCGTCATACTGCACGCGCAGCTCATAGGCCGGATCGCTGCTGGCGCGGGGTGCCTCGAGCATCACCCCCGGCTTCGGCGCGGTGATCCGGCCTTCGGGCAGGAGAAAGCCCTCGGCGAATTTCAGGTCGAGATGCTCCTGATAGATCGAGCGGTAGCGATAGTAGTAGGCGTATTTCGTCCAGGAGTCGGTGCCATTGGCGCTGGAGAACAGGGGATAGCACCACGAGGTGCCGGTCGGCCCCGGGGCGAAGGCGGTCAGGTTGGGGTTGATCCCGATGGTCATGATCGGCGCCTTGCGGCAGCCATCCATCACCTCGGCATCCGGGAAGCCCGGCTCGCGGGTCGTGCCCTTGAGCCAGACGAAGGACTTGTCCTTCGCGCCCCCCTTGTTCTCCGCCGGCATGTTCGAATCGAAGTCATAGCCCGAATAGGGACCGTAGGGCTGCTGCGCGGAATCCTCGGGCCAGAAGAAGCGGCAGGTGCCGCAGGGCCTGACGTTGAAGACGAGCGCCACCTCCAGCGGATCCTGGGACGCCTTGGGATGCGCCTGCCGTGGCGGGTCGTAGGCCATCGCTCGCCCCTACGCGTCAGGTCAGATGCGAGGAATCGTAGATCAGCTCGGCATGCGTGCGGATCTTCGCCTTCTTGCCGTGCAGCATCCCGGTCGCGGCCTTGCCGGCGGCGAGCTTGTGAGCGGGGTTGTTCGGCACGCTGGGAAAGGAGAGCTCCTCCACATGGGGGTGCTTCGCCGAGCCGAGTTCGCCGATCTCGGCCGACAGGATCTGGACGAAATCCGGCGGCACCGGCGCCTTCTTCAGATCGGCCGGCTGCACCAGCTTGTGCACGAGATAGCCGCTCTCGGGGGTCCTGAAGGCGAGATAGGTCAGATCAGCGGCAGGCTTGCCATGGGTGATGTCGTGGAAGTAGAGCGACCGCAGGATGTGGACGGTGAGCTTGGGCACCAGGAGCGGAGCGGTGTTGGGATTGTTGAAGGGCCATCCCCGGAAGAGCTTGCCGGTGAAGCTGCGGATCGGGTCGGCGGCCTCCGGCCCCAGCTTCGGCAGCACCAGCGGGTCGGCGAGCAGCACGTAGTCGGTCGTCTTGGTTTTCGCCTGGTCGTCGAGATAGATCTTCGTCGGATCCTGCCCGTCATCGCCCGCGAGCTTGACCTCGAGGAAGAGCTGCGCCTGATGCGGCGGCATGAACATGGGGATGTGCGACAGGAGAAGCGAGGTCCGGCCGAGCAGGCTGAATCCATGGTTGGAGGGCTGCGGCATGGGCATCGGCATCTTCATGGTGGGGGTCCTTTCGCCTAGCGGACGACCAGGAAGGAGAAGTCGCCGTTTCGCACTGTCTGGTAGGACAGCTGCGCGACCGGATTGAAGATGATCACCTCGAACCCCGCGGGCGTGACATTGCCGTAATTGCAGCAGAGCATCGGCGCGTCGGGTGTCCGGCTCGGGCTGACGGTCACGGTATAGGGCCCGTCGATGGGCGGATCGAACACGATCAGCACCTGGCCCAGGGGCGGTGGCGCGGGAAGTCCCGGCCAATCGATCGGCCGGACCGTCCATTTTCCCCCGCCCGAGAGGCGGCTGTATTGGCCGGTCGAGAAATCGAACTTGACCATCCCGTGATGGGTGATGACGCCGCCTGCCGGTTGTGGGGCCATCGCTCGCTCCTTCGTCCCTCTATTCGAAAAACACGTCCCCCGGATAGCTGTGCTGCTCGGGAGGGACGAAGTAATAGGCGCCCTCGAGGGGCGTGACGATCTTGCCGACCGGATTCATCAGGCCATCGACGCTGCACCGAAAATCGGGATTGATCAGCCAGATATTGTTGATGAACTCGAAGCCCGTCTGCTGGATGTTGTTCTGGAAGCAGACGAAGTGCAGGCCGTAGTCCACCTTGCCGGTCTGGGGATTGACCTCGGAGAAGGAGATGCCGCGCCGGCGAATGCGGATGTCCTGGGTGTTGAAGGCATTCGCATGGCCGACCGGCACGGGCGGGAACGGGCCCATGAACGGCGCCGTAGCGCCGCCGCGCGCCTTCAGCGCATGGGCCTCGTTGTAGCCGAGATTGATCTCCGTATGGTCGGGCTCCGGCTCCAGCAGCTTGTTCGACATGCGGCTGATGGCCTTGCCGGTATGCGGATCGCGGCCGATGGCATGGTGGCGCGCCTCCTCGCCCTTGAAGACCTTGCCGTAGAAATCGGTCACCTGGAAATCGTCGGAGTACCACAGATCCAGATTGACGAGGTATTTGCGGTAGACGAGATAGCTGCCGCCGTCATAGCGCGGATCGTCGCGGACCTCGATCGGCTGGCCCGGATAGGCGGCCGAGGGCGTCGGCAGGTAGATCTTGGCGCGATAGCCGACCGGGTCGCTGCGCATCATCTCGCGCAGATTGCTCGTGCCATCGAAGAAGCCGATATGGGCCTTGCCGTCCCGGCGCGAGGCACCGCGCTGGATGCTGGAGATCAGCAGGCCGTTGGGGTCGATGACGCGCTCGCGGATGGCGTCGAGGAAATCGATCGCGACGAACTCGTTCTCGCATTCGATCTGCAGGAGGATGTCGGCCTCGCCCGCCGCAAGCCAGGCGCCGAAGGCAGCGTTCACATCGTCGGCGGCGGGCGCCGTGCCGCCGTTCCGCTCGGCCAGCATCGCGGTGATCCATTGCTGATCGCCTGCGGCACCCATGGTCCTGAGATAGAGCGGCACGACCCGGTCGGTCATCTGGAAGCGCACGGGCGTTCGCGGCGTGAAGGAGCCGCCGGGCGGGAAGTTCGGAACCGGCTGCTCGTTGGCCCGGCCCGGCGATCCCAGCGGCCCGAGGAAGAATCGGAGCCCGAAGGCGACCAGGAGATTCAGGCGGAGATCGGCGACCACCAGTCGCGGGCGCCGGCTGCTGTCCGGAAGCCGCGCCGACGAGAAGGTTCGCGCAGGATTCATCATCTCCTCCTGCACCGCCTGCAGCGCCTTCAGGGCCGCGACTATCTTCGCACGGTCGTCGAACGGCACGTTGAGCTTGACGAAAAACATGAAATCGGTGGGATCGTCATCGATGCCGGGCCGGAGATTGCTCATCGCCATCCTCTATCTCGGAAAGATGATGTTCATGCTCTTGCCTTCGATGCCCGACAGTCCCGGGGAGTGCGCCGTGAGAGCCGGGTCGATGGGCTGAGCGACATAGGGCTGGAGGAGCACGCGATGCGCCAGCTTCGCCAGATCGGAGATCTGCCCCTTGAGCGAGGCCGCTTCCGAGACCCAGTGCTCCCAGTAAAGGACCCAATCGGCCGCGATGCAGAAGACGGCGCCGTCGAGGCCCTTGGCCGGATAGGTCTGCTGCTGCGCGAAGAACGAGCGCAGCTGCGACAGGAACTTCTGCGCCGTCACGGAAGGCGCGCGGGCACCGACGAAGAGCTGCGTATACCCCTGCTGCTAGTCGACGGCGCCGGTGAAGAGATGATAGGGCTGGCCGAGATTGGCGGTGGACTGGAACAGGATCGGAAAGCCCGTCTGGCTCGCAGGAAATGCGAAGACTGTCCGGTGCAGCAGGCTATAGGCGCGCCCGGCGACGATGGCAGAGGTGTCGGTATAGGCCTGCTGCGACTCGTAGAACACCAAAGCGATCTCGTCCGGCACGCCTTCCGGTTTGGATGTCGGGAGCACAGTCGGCAGATAAGCCGTCAGCCCGTAGAGCCGCTGGAGTTGCGCGGTCACCGGGATGAAGATCGTCCCGAGATCGGTCAGGAAATCCTGCGGCGTGAGCGTTCCGAGGCGGAATCCGCGCCAGACGCGCACGGCGTCGGGCGGCACCGGCCTGGGGACAGCGGACGGCGACCCGCCGGAGCCCTTGGGTTGATGTTTTGCCGTCGCGCTCTTCGACCGGGGCATGGCGATGCTCC
>DATFRE010000440.1:0-2808 GCA_035263545.1 Dongiaceae bacterium | reverse complement strand
GCTTCGAGAGCCGTCGACAAAACCGACGCGCCAACCATCTTCGCCGCGGCTCAGTGTTCGCTCGTGCAAATTCCAGTATGCAACATTGTATCCCGGGTCGCGGATGATGAAAGTTGCAGCGGAAAAGGCCGGAAGGAAGTCAATCCACTTTTGATCCGTGAACAGGCCGGCACCGATATCGGCCAAACCTTGAGTCCGGAGCCGCCTCCGCCACCATGCGATGATCGTCCGGCTTTGGGCGGTGTTCGCGAAAGCGGCAAAGCCGAGATTGTAAATGCCGGCCCGCATGATCGAGAGGTCGTTGGGCGTCTTTCCGTCTGCCGGAAGCGGGGTGAGGATGTGAGGCGTGAGAACAACCTCGTAGCCCTCGCGTATTGCCGAAAGAACCGCCTCGAGCGCTTTAAAGACGACAATGTCCGGATCGAGGTAAATCGCGACGTCGATCTCCTCCGCCAGCAGATGTTCGAAACAGAGCGGCTTTATGCTCGTCGCCAGTTCCAGCACATCGTAAAAGCATTGATAGTGATGCCAATCGGCGAGCGGCATCGTCCTCTTGGCGGGAACAATGTCGATATGCCCCACCCCTGCAACGCCCGCAGGCAGATCGTCCAAGAGAAAAACCGTGAGCTTGCTGCCGCGATGCGCCGCTGACACTGAGCGGGCCGAGAGTAGTTGCGTTGGCTAAATAATTCGAAGCGCAAATCGTGAAGAATTTTACTCGCAAAGGCGGTCTATCTGGCATCCGTTTCGCTCATGGATACTCGTGCCGGGAGTATGCCGGAGGTGCGGGGATAGTGAGGTGCCGGGGACTATGGGTCAAGCGGGCGGCGTGAGGAGAAGCGGATGGGCAAGCGGGTCACACTGACCGACGGGGCGGCCCTGGCTTCATCGAAGACAGCCGCAGCCGCTCGGTTCCGCGATGGCCTAGCGCCCGGGACAAGCCTTGTCCCAAATGCGATAGTGGCCCTCCTGTCCTCCGGGTAGGGTCTTCGAGGGGCTTTTGCTGGGGGAGCGATTGGCTGAGGATCGGCAGCGCGATTTCATCGGCTATGGCCGCCGGCCGCCGCATCCGCGCTGGCCCGGTGATGCGCGCCTCGCCCTCAATTTCGTCGTCAATTACGAGGAGGGGGCGGAATACAGCCTGCTCAACGGCGATGACCGTCCCGAGACCATCCTCTCGGAGGTGGGCGCCGCCCCGCCCGTCCTGGGCAGCCGCGACCTCAACATGGAATCCATGTACGACTACGGCGCCCGGGCCGGGGTCTGGCGCTTGTTCCGCGCCTTCACGGAACAAGGCGTCACCCCGACGGTCTATGTCGTGGGCCTGGCCCTGGAGCGCAACCCGCAGGTGGCCGAGGCCATCGCCGAGATGGGCTCGGACGTGGTCGCCCATGGCTGGCGCTGGATCGACTATGCGCCGGTACCCGAATCCCAGGAGCGGGAACATATCCAGCGCTGCATCGAGGTCATCGCGCGGCTCACCGGCAAGCGCCCGCTGGGCTGGTATACCGGCCGGCCCAGCCTGAACACCAGGCGCCTGGTCGTGGAGGAAGGCGGCTTCCTCTATGACGGCGACGCCTATGCCGACGATCTGCCCTTCTGGACCAAGGTCGGCGGCAAGGATCACCTCATCATCCCCCATTCCTTCGACCACAATGACAGCCGCATGGCGCGCAACCAGGACCTCGCCATCGGCGACGACTTCTTCCATTACCTGCGCGACGCCTTCGACACCCTCTACCGGGAGGGGGCGGAGGCGCCGAAGATGATGACCGTCAGCCTGCATTGCCGTCTGATCGGGCGGCCCGGGCGGATCAACGGTCTGCGGCGCTTCATCGATCACGTGCGGGCTCATGACCGGGTCTGGATCTGCCGGCGCGAGGAGATCGCGCGGCATTGGATCGCAACCCATCCGCCGCCGGGAGCCTGAGATGGGCCTGCTCCAGGGCCGCAACGCCATCGTCACCGGCGCCAGCTCGGGCATCGGCCGGGCGATCGCGCTCCGCTTCGCCGCCGAAGGCGCAAACCTGGCGCTTGCCGATCTCCGCGAGCAGCCGGTGGAAGGCGGCATGCCGACCCTGGACCTGATCCGCAAGGCGGGGGGCGATGCCTTCCATCTCGAGACCGATGTGTCGCGCTGGGCGGATATCGACCGGCTGGTCAGCGAGACCGTCCGCCGTCATAGCCGCCTCGACATCATGGTGAACAACGCCGCCACCTACACCGGCACCAGCCTCCTCGAGACCACCGAGGCGCAATGGGCCAAGGTCATGGGCGTCAATCTTAACAGCCTGTTCTTCGGCTGCAAGCGCGCCGTGCAGCAGATGCTGACCCAGGAACCCCGCGGCGAGGCGCGCGGGCGGATCGTCAACATCTCCTCCCAGCATGGCATGCTCGCCTCGCCGGGTGACGCGCCCTATGGCGTCAGCAAATCGGCTGCGGTCTATATCACGCGGCAGGTGGCGGTGGAGCATGCCAAGGACCTGATCGTCTGCAATGCCGTGGCGCCGGGCAAGATCGTCACCGGCAAGCCGGGGATCGACGACGATCCGGCACGGCTCGCCCGTTCCCAGAGCCGCACACCCTGGCCGCGCCTGGGCAAGCCGGAGGACGTGGCCTCGGCGGCGCTGTTCCTGGCCAGCGACATGGCGAGCTTCGTGACGGGGATCAATCTGATGGTCGATGGCGGGTGGATGGCGGCATGAGCGGATCGAAGACAGGGGTCATCACCGGGGGCGGCGGCTTCGTCATCGCCAATGTCGCGCGCCTCTGGCTGGAGCGCGATCCTGAGGCTGAGGCCATCGTCGT
>DATFRE010000439.1:0-5985 GCA_035263545.1 Dongiaceae bacterium | reverse complement strand
CGGCCGATCGCGGCGCGATCGCCGCGGCCATCCGCGGGGCGGGCTACGAGACTGCTTAGCTAAGCGCCGACGCAGGGCTGCCCTTCGACGGGCATCTTGTCCGGATTGCCCGGGCGGCGGTCGACCGTATAGGCGTTCAGGAACCAGGTCCCGTTCATGCCGGGCATGTAGAAGGTGAGCTGGTTGTCGCGCAGGAACAGGCCGAAGCAGGCGGGCTTGCCGTTCTGGAAGGCCTCGTAGCGGTAGCAGACCAGGTCGTCCTGGATCCACCAATGCCCGGCATAGATGCAGTTCTCCTCCTTATAGGCCGTCCGGCCATCGGCGGCCTGGTACTCCGCCCATTCCTTGCCGCCGAAGCTATAACGCCCATAGAGGGTCTGATTTGTCAGAAGCTCCTTCATCTCCGCCGGCTGGGAGATCCGGGCTTCGGGGTCCGGCTGCTCATCGTCATCCGCTAGGGCCGGGAGGGAACAAAGCCATACCGCCACTAGGGTGATGAGAAGGCCTGCCAGGGTTGCGAAACGCATATTTCCAGTCCCTTGCGGTCTGTCGCGAGCTTGCGCGGAGAGGGTGGCCAAACCATGTCTCCAGCGCGGCGATTTCGTGCCGGCTGGGCCCGGTTGCTCTTGGCCTGACCGCCGCTATACTGCCGCCCACCCATTCCCGACAACCGGTTTCTCCCGCGAGGTCCGCCATGCAGCAAGTTGCCAAGAAAGCCGCCGCTCCCGTCCTGCCGCTGAAGGACCAGAGCCTGTTCCGCCAGCAATGCTACATCAACGGAAAGTGGGCCGACGCCGATTCGGGCAAGACCGTCGAGGTCAATAACCCGGCGACGGGCGAGATCCTCGGGACGGTCCCGAGCATGGGCGCTACGGAGACCCGCCGCGCCATCGAGGCCGCGAATGCCGCCTGGCCGGCTTGGCGCAAGAAGACCGCCAAGGAGCGGGCGAACATCCTGCGCAAGTGGTTCAACCTGATGATGGAGAACCAGGACGACCTCGCCATGCTCATGACGGCCGAGCAGGGCAAGCCGCTGGCCGAAGCCAAGGGCGAGATCGCCTATGGCGCCTCCTTCGTCGAATGGTTCGCCGAGGAGGCCAAGCGCGTCTATGGCGACACCATCCCGCAGCACCAGCCGGACAAGCGCATCGTCGTGATCAAGGAGCCGATCGGCGTCGTCGCGGCGATCACGCCCTGGAACTTCCCCAATGCCATGATCACCCGCAAATGCGCCCCGGCTTTGGCCGCGGGCTGCCCTGTGGTGATCAAGCCCGCCTCCCAGACTCCCTTCTCCGCCACCGCGCTCGCCGAGCTCGCCCATCGCGCCGGCATTCCGGCGGGCGTGCTGAACGTCGTCACCGGTTCGGCCTCGGCGATCGGCGGCGAGATGACGGGAAATCCCTTGGTCCGCAAGCTCTCTTTCACCGGCTCGACGGAGATCGGCAAGCTCCTGATGCAGCAATGCGCCGGGACCGTGAAGAAGGTCTCCCTCGAGCTCGGCGGCAATGCGCCCTTCATCGTCTTCGACGATGCCGATCTCGATGCCGCGATCGAGGGTGCGATCGCCTCCAAATACCGCAACACCGGCCAGACCTGCGTCTGCGCCAACCGGCTGCGGATCCAGGACGGCGTCTACGACAAGTTCGCGGAGAAGGTGAAGACGGCGGTCGGCAAGCTGAAGGTCGGCGACGGCCTCAAGGGCGAGACCCATCAGGGCCCGCTCATCGACATGAAGGCGGTGGCCAAGGTCGAGGAGCACATCACCGATGCGGTGAAGAAGGGCGCGAAGGTGATCGCCGGCGGCAAGCGCCACGAGCTCGGCGGCAGCTTCTTCGAGCCGACGATCCTCGCCAATGTGAACACTCAGATGGCGGTGGCGCGAGAGGAGACCTTCGGGCCCGTCGCCCCGCTCTTCCGCTTCAAGACCGATGACGAGGCGGTGCAGATGGCCAATGACACGGAGTTCGGTCTGGCGGCCTATTTCTACAGCCGCGATATCGGCCGCGTCTGGCGCATCGCCGAGCAGGTGGAGTACGGCATCGTCGGCATCAATACCGGCATCATCTCCACCGAGGTGGCGCCCTTCGGCGGTGTCAAGGAATCCGGCATCGGCCGCGAAGGCTCGAAGTACGGCATCGAGGACTTCCTGGAGATCAAGTATCTCTGCATGGGCGGCATCTGAGCCCTTGCTTCGCCCCCACTCATCCGCCCTCTCGCCCCCCGACAGGGGGGAGAGGGTCGGGGTGAGGGGGGCTTTGCACCAAGCCTATTTCGGCTACCGCAACCGAGTACCCCCTCACCCTGACCGCTCCCCCTTTGAGGGGGAGAGGGTTCGATAGAACAGGCGCGAGGGAGCAAAGCGCGGCATGATCTCCGTCCGCGGGCTCGTGTTCGACTATCCCGGCACCCGCGCCCTCGACAATGTGGAGTTCGGCCTCGAGGGCCAGACCATCACCGCGCTGGTCGGCCCCAACGGCGCCGGCAAGACGACGCTGCTGCGCTGCATCGCCGGCCTCGACACGCCCTATGCCGGCGATATCGAGGTGGCGGGGCTGGATGTGCTGAGCAGGCCGCGAGAAAGCCATCGCTGTCTCGGCTTCCTCGCCGACAGCTACGGGCTCTATGACGAACTGAGCGTCGCGCAATGTCTCCTCTATCGGGCATCGGCTCTCGGGCTTGCGGCGGAGAAGCGCGGGCCTGCAGTTCGGACTGCGGCCGAGCGCCTGGGCATTGCCGACCGGTTGCGGCAGAAGGCGGGGACACTCTCCCGGGGTTTGCGCCAGCGCCTCGCCATCGCCCAGAGCATCGTCCACCACCCGCCAGTGCTGCTGCTGGATGAGCCGGCCTCGGGCCTCGATCCGGAAGCCCGGGTGGGCCTAGCGGAGACCCTCCTGCGGCTGAAGGGGGAGGGGATGACCATCATCGTCTCCTCCCACATCCTGAGCGAGCTCGAGGACTATTCGACCCATATGCTCGTGCTGCGCGGCGGGCGGCTGGTGGAGAGCCGCGCGCTTGCCACCGCAGGCGACGGGCGCGGCAGCTCGATCACGCTGCGCCTGGCCCATGGCGATGCGAGGCTCGAGGCGCTGCTGCGGGCCGAGGCAGGCGTGGGCGAGCTGATGGTGGAGGGGCTTACGGCCGAGTTCCACTTCGCCGGAAGTGCCGATGAACGGGCACTCCTGCTGCGCCGCCTGATTGCAGCGGAGCTCCCCATCGCCGATTTCGCCGCCGAGCGCGAGAGCCTGCAGGAGCTCTATGTGAGCGGCGTGGCGGCGCCGGAGCGGGCCTCATGAATCCGGAGCTGAGGCGCAATCTCTGGCTCCAGTTCTCGGCGATCCGCCTGGTCCTGGCGCCGGTGGTCATCGGCGCGATCCTGGCGCTGACCTGGCTCGTGGCTGACCGCGAGTGGCGCGGCGTGGCGCAGGTCGGGGAGACCATCTACATCTTGCTCATCCTGCTCTGGGGCACGCGCCGGGCGGCCGATCTCGTCGCCGAAGAGATCGCCGGCGGGACCTGGGACGGCCAGCGCATGTCGGCGCTGGGCGCCTGGCAGATGAGCTGGGGCAAGCTGCTTGGCGGCACCAGCTATGTCTGGTACTGCGCCGGCCTTGCCTTCATCGCCCAAGTCATTGCCGAGTGGCTGGACGGCACGGCGCCCTGGGCGCCCGGACAATGGACAAAGCTCTTGCAGCTGCTGGGGGCGGGCGCGCTCGCCCAGGCCGTGGCCATGCTGGTGAGCCTGGCGCTGCTGCGCCGGCAGGCCACCCGCCGGCGCCTCGGCGTGACCCTCAGCCAGATCGTGGGCATCCTGGCGGGCATTGCGGCCTCGGGGAAGCTCGATGGCGCGCTGTTCGATTTCCAGGCATCCGGCGCGACCTGGTACGGCTGGCACTGGGACGGCCCGCTCTTCTACCTGGCAAGTCTCGGCCTGTTCCTGGCCTGGAGCATCTTCGGCATCTATCGGCTGATGCGCGTCGAGCTCAAGTTCCGCAGCGGCCCCATCGCCTGGCTCGCCTTCGCGCTGTTCCTGATGATCTACGGGGATGGATTCTTCTATCGCCCGATCATGGTTGCCGGCGGCGCGCTCGGCGCCTGGCTGATACTCCCCTTCCTGCTCGCGGTCGGGCTCACTTATCTCGCCGTCTTCCTGGAGCCCAAGGATGTCATGCGCTATCGCTGGCTTCTCGCGGCACTCGCTGCGGGCGATCTGCGCCAAGCCTGGTCCCTGCTGCCGCAATGGGTTCCCGTCTACGCCTTGGCCCTGGTGAGCGCCTTCCTGCTCTGCTTCTCGGCGGATCTGAGCGACCTCGGTCACCGGCTCCTCTCCGGGCCCCTCGTCGCCGCCAGCGAGCTGGCGCACGCCCCCGACCTCGCCTTCTTTCCTTTGGCCATGTCGATCTATGTCCTGCGCGATCTGCTGCTGGTGCTCTATTGCAATTTCGGCCGCGGCCGGCAGCGTGGGGATGCGACGGCCTTCATCCTGCTCTTCGTCGCCTATGGCCCGCTCGCGGGAATCCTCTCCACCCTCGGCATCACCGAGGCGATCCCGCTGCTCGCCCCCTATCCCCTGGCCCCGCCGCTGCATAGTTTCACCGCGGCCATTGTCGAAAGCGCCGCCATGGCCATGCTGGTTCGTGGCCGGCTGGTGCGTGCCGGGCGCTTCTCCCCGGCGGTCGCCTGAGCCGCCTCATCGAGGAGTCCGCGGATGCCGAGCTACGATTATGATCTCTTCGTCATCGGCGCCGGGTCCGGCGGCGTGCGCGCGGCACGCCTGTCGGCGGGCTACGGCGCCAAGGTCGCCATCGCCGAGGATTATCGCGTCGGCGGAACCTGCGTCATCCGCGGCTGTGTGCCGAAGAAGCTCCTGGTCTATGCCGCCCATGTTCGCGAGGAGGTGGAGGATGCCGCCGGCTATGGCTGGACGATCCCCGAGGCGCGCTTCGACTGGCCGACCCTGATCGCCCACAAGGACAAGGAGATCGCACGGCTCGAGAGCGTCTATCGCCGGGTCCTCGACGCCGCGAAGGTGACCATCGTCGAGGGACGGGCGCGCTTCGCCGATGACCATACGGTCGTGGTCGGCGGCAAGCGGATCACCGCCGACAGGATCCTGATCGCCAATGGCGGCCATCCCGTGCGCCTGCCGGGCTATGACGCCGAGAACAGCATCACCTCCAACGAAGCCTTCCAGCTGGAGCAGTTGCCCGAGCGCATCGCCATCGTCGGCGGCGGTTATATCGCCGTCGAGTTCGCCGGCATCTTCAACGGCCTGGGACGCCGGGTCTCGCTGCTCTATCGCGGCGAGCAGATCCTGCGCGGCTTCGACGATGATCTGCGCCATGGGCTTGCCACCGAGCTCACGCGCAAGGGTATCGAGTTGCGGCTCCATGCGGTGGTGCGTCGCATCGAGCCCGCGGGGAAGGGCTGGCGCGTCACTCTGGGCGATGGCGCCACGCTGGAGGTCGACAAGGTGATGGCGGCGACCGGCCGGCGCCCCAACACCCACGATCTTGATGCCGGGCTGGCAGGGGTCGATCTTGCGCTTCATGGCGCCGTCAAGGTCGATGCCTATTCGAAGACGAGCCGGGACAACATTTACGCCATTGGCGATGTCACCGACCGGCTGAACCTGACGCCCGTCGCGATTCGCGAGGGCGTCGCTTTCGCCGACACGGTCTTCGGCAGTAAGCCCTGGGCCATGGATCATGCGGGCGTCGCCTCGGCGGTGTTCAGCCAGCCCCCCATCGGCACGGTGGGCCTGACCGAGGCGGCGGCGCGCAAGCGCGGGCCGATCGAAATCTACAAGGCGAGTTTCCGGCCCATGAAGCACACCCTCTCCGGCCGCGAGGAGCGGACTTTGATGAAGCTCGTGGTCGAGCGCGCAAGCCAGCGGGTGCTGGGCGCCCATATGCTGGGTCCCGACGCGCCGGAGATCATCCAGGCCATGGCCATCGCCGTGAAATTGGGCGCCACCAAGCAGCAGTT
>DATFRE010000438.1:0-5481 GCA_035263545.1 Dongiaceae bacterium | reverse complement strand
CGCGCGGGGCCGATGCCAGGGGGTCATGGGACGCGACGATCGGCGGTCATGTTTCTTCCTCATGATGCCGGCCAGCCCCTCACCGGTCCCGGGGGTTGTCATCGGGTTACAGCCATCGCCATATGAGTCAGGATAGGACTGCCAAGGAAGGGTGACGGATGACCATCAAGCCTCAATACGAAGTGCCTCTGCCCCGGCAGCCCAAGCCCGAAGCCTGCGATTTCGATCTCGATCGCACGCTGCGCTCGATCGTCGCCTTGCAGGCCGTGATCCCCGAGGACGCCTTCACCGCCTCGATCCTGGGAACCGAGCGGGCCGGCAGCGGCGTGGTCATCCGCGCGAGCGGCCTCGTGCTGACCATCGGCTATCTGATCACGGAGGCGGAAAGCATCTGGCTGACCGATGTCGATGGCCGGGTCACCCCCGGTCATGTCCTGGCCTATGACCAGGAGACGGGCTTCGGCCTCGTGCAGGCGCTGGGCAAGCTCGGGCTCCCGGCACTGGAGCTCGGCCGCTCGGATGCGGCCCGGATCGGAGACCCGGTCGTGGTTGCCGGCGGCGGGCGGCGCCAGTCGCTCAGCGCCGAGATCATCGGCAAGGAGGAGTTCGCGGGCTACTGGGAATATCTCCTGGACGAGGCGATCTTCACCGCCCCCGCCCACCCCCATTGGGGTGGCACCGGCCTCATCGGCCGGGACGGCAGGCTTCTGGGCATCGGCTCGCTGCATCTGCGCCAGGTGGTCGAGGGCGGGCAGCGCGACATCAACATGATCGTGCCCGTCGATCTCCTGTCGCCAGTGCTGGAGGAGATGCTGACCCATGGCCGGGTCAACAAGCCGCCGCGGCCCTGGCTCGGCATCTATGCCGCGGAGGCCGGCGGCAAGGTGATCGTCGCCGATCTCGCGGATCAGGGCCCGGCCGCCGCCGCGGGCATGCAGCCAGGGGATGTCATCGCCTCAGTGCGCGACGAGGGTGTGGAAGGCCTGGCTGACTTCTACCGCAAGGTCTGGGCGAGCGGGCCGGCCGGCGCCGAGATTCTGCTGGAGGTGGTCCGCGACGGCCGGGCGGTCTGGCTGCGCCTCGCCTCCGCCGACCGCCGAAGCTTCCTCAAGGCGCCCAAGCTGCAGTAGCCTTCCTGCCGGTCTTGCTTCGAGCGGGTCCCATGTCCTTCGCCTCCTTCAAGGTCATGACCTTCGACGTCGTCGGCACGCTGATCGACTTCGAGCGGGGGATCATCGACTATATCCGACGGCTCTCCGGCAAGGAGCCGGCGGAGCTCGGCGACGAGGCGATCCTGGAGGCCTATCGCCGCTCGCGCAGTGCGCCGGGGTCCGGCTGGTATCCGGACGATCTGGTCCGGGTCTATCGCGACATGGCCGATGCCCTCGGCCTGCCCCGGGGACGGGGTGCTGGCGAGGGGCTCCGGGATTCGATCAAGGACTGGCCGGCCTTTCCGGATTCGGTGGACGCGCTGACGCGCCTGCACAAGCGCTTCCGGCTGGTGGCCATGACCAACGCCCGGCGCTGGTCGCTGACCCATATGGCGCGGACGCTGGGCGAACCATTCGACGACGGCGTCACCGTCGACGAGGCCGGTTGCGAGAAGCCCGATCCTGCCTTCTTCGCCTTCGCCCGCGGCCGGCTCAGTGTGCTGGGCCACGGTTTCCACGACATCCTGCATGTGGCCCAGAGCCAGTATCACGACATTGGCGTGGCGAGGCGCCTCGGCTACAAGACCTGCTGGATCGAGCGGCGCCGCGGGCTTCCGGGCTTCGGCGGAACCCAGGACCCGGGCCAGATCACGAAACCCGACTTCCATTTCGCCACCTTGGGCGAGCTCGCCGATGCGGTGGAGGCGGGCTGAGGAGGGTCGCCTCCTTGGCCCGGGGGTCTGACGAAGAGGTGATGGGGCCCGCGCTTCCGCTCGCGCGGCGGAGGGCGTAGGGTCTGACCGCCATGGCCGCTCCCACACAGCAGGACAGCGCGCCGCCGGAGATCGAGGTCGTCGGCCGGTTCGAAGGCCGCGGCCAGCCGATCCTCGGCGTGCCGGTCGCCGAATGGCTTCTGGACGATGCGCGGCGGCTCTCTTCGCCCTCGGCTCTCTTCGACGAGTTCTGCTGGCGCCTGGTGGGCCAGGACATTCCGCTTTGGCGGGCCACCGTCTCGATCGCGACCCTGGACCCCCGGGCACGCGCCTATGGCTATCGCTGGCGCCGCGAGCGCGGCCTGACCGAGGAGTTCCGCGTCCCCCATGACATCTTCACCAGCAACGACTATCGCGACAGCCCGATCCGCGCCGTGATCGAGAACGGCGGTACGGTGCGCTACCGTCTCGAGGATGAGGACCAGATCCGCAGCTACCCCCTGCTCCAATCCCTGCGCGCCGAGGGTGGGACGGATTACTTCGCCTCGCCGCTCTCCTACTTCAACGGGCGCTATCAGGTCTCGACCTGGAGCAGCGATCGGCCCGGCGGGTTCAGCGCCGCGCAGTTCGATGAGATCCGGGGCGTGCTGCCTATCCTCTCGGCAGTCGGCGAGGGCTTGGCCATGCGCCGGCTCGCCGGCACATTGCTGGACATCTATCTCGGCCCGACCATCGGCCAGCGCATTCTCGCGGGCGAGGTCCGCCGCGGCCATGGCGACCGGCTGCGGGCGGTCCTCATGGCGATCGATCTGCGCGGCTTCACCTCGCTCTCGGACCGCCTGCCGCCCGACGACCTGATCCATCTCCTGGATACCTATTTTGATATCGCGGCTCGCGCGATTGCCGCCGAGGGTGGCGAGGTGCTGAAATTCGTCGGCGACGGCGTGCTCGCCACCTTCCCGGCGGCGGAGGGAGAGGAGCGGCGGGTGGCCGCCGCGGCGCTCGCCGCCGCCGAGGCGATCCTGGAGCACCTCGTCCAGGAGAACGAGGCGCGCAGTGCCGCCCGGGAAGCCCTGATCCGCATCGGCATCGGACTTCATATCGGCGAGGTCTTCTACGGCAATGTCGGCGCTACCGACCGGCTCGATTTCACCGCCATCGGGCCGGCGGTGAATCTGGTCTGCCGTCTTGAAGGGCTGACCAAGCGCCTCAGCCGGCCGCTGCTGCTGTCGCAGGAGTTCGCGGCCTTCTGCGACCGGCCGCTGCTCTCCCTCGGATTCCAGCCGGTCAAGGGGCTGGGGGAGCCGGCGGAAATCTTCGCCCTGGCCGAGAATCCCCTCTAACTCGGCGCTACTGCATAGCCGCGCAGCTTCGCCACCAGCTCCTCCGGCACCTCGACGCCCTCGCGCTCGGCCGTCTTGCGCAGCTGATGGCGCTTGTCGCCCGGCAGGCGGGCGCCGGGCTGGGCTGCGACCTCGGCGGCCAGACCCTCCAGCCGCTCGGCCAGGTGCTCGCCGCCGGTCTTGGCCGGCGATAAGGCGATGAAGAGCTGGCCGACCGCCGGTGGGCCGCCCTCATTGGTGCCGAAGGAAGAGGCCTCATGGGACCAGTTCGAGCCGGTCAGCGCGCCGGCGAGGATGTCGACCATCAAAGCCAGGCCATAGCCCTTGGCGCCGCCGAGGGGGCCGACGCTGCCGCCGGCGGCGAGCGCCTTGGGATCGGTGGTGGGCTTGCCTTCCGCATCGAAGACCCAGCCCGGCGGAACCTGCTCGCGGCGCGCCGCGGCCTGGATGATATTGACCCGGGCCGTGGCGCTGGACGCCATGTCGACCACGACCGGCGGCCCGTTCCTGCGTGGTGCCGCGAAGCCGATCGGGTTGGTCCCGAACATCGCCTTGCGGCCACCCCAGGGGGCGATGGAGGCCGAGGCATTGGCGAAGGCAAGGGCCACCACGCCGCGGCTCGCCAAATGCTCCACAAACCAGCCCACCACCCCGGCGGAATAGGACCGGGTGATGGAAAGGGCCGCGATGCCGGTGGTCTCCGCCATCTCGACGAAGCGCGGGAGCGCGCGCAGGAAGGCCGGATGGCAGAAACCGAAGCCGGCATCGACGCGCAGCACCGCCGGCGCCGCCTCCGTCAGATGCGGGCGGGCATCGCCCTTCACCTTGCCGCAGCGCAGATGCTCGCAATAGATCGGCAGATAGCCGAGCCCCACATTGCGGATGCCCTCGGCCTCCGCCTCGCGCACGGATTCCGCCACCGGCCCGGCCTGGGCCGGGATCGCCCCGCTGCCTTCCAGGGCCGCGGAGCTCAGGTCGTAGACGGCATCGAGGCTCAGTCGCGTCATGGCGGGGTCCTTCTGTTGCGGCCACCGGACTTACCCCAGGACGGCCCGGCTGGCCAGTCCGGGCTGACCAGCGCCGGCTGGCCCGTTGCACCGGGGAAGCCTTCCGGTAATGATCCGGCGCGATGAACTTCACGCCCAACAACAGCAGCACCGATGCCGGGATCCGGCGGGGGATTCTGACCTTCGCCAATCCCCGGCTCCGCGACTGGCAATGGCCCATGGTGGAGATCCGCGGGCAGCGGCCAGGCCCGCATCTCTGCGTCATGGCCGGCATGCATGTGAACGAGGTCTCCAGCATCGAGGCGGCGGTGCAGCTCCAGCGCCGCATCGCGCCGGCCTATCTTCGCGGCAGCATCGCCATCCTGCCGATCCTGAACCTCCCGGCGGTGCCGCTGCGCTCGCAATATGTCTGCCCGATCGACGGCAAGAACATCAATTTCTCCTTCCCCGGCCGGGCCGAGGGGAGCTTCACCGAGGCGCTCGCCGATGCCATTCTCGGCGAGTGGGCGGCCGAGGCCGAGGTGCTGATCGATCTCCATGGCGGCGATCTCTGCGAGAACGTGGCCAGGTTCTCGATCTGCCAGATGACCGGCGACAAGGGCCATGACGATGCCGCCCTTGCGCTTGCCCGTTGCTTCGATGCGGAGATCATCGCGGCACTCGATCCGGCGGAAATGGCCGCACCCGGCCGGGCCTGCACCGGGCGTGCGCGTGCCGGGCGCCGGGCGGTGATGGCGGAGGCGGGAGCCAACGGCATCCTCGATCCTGTCTCCACCGCCTATCACCTCAACGGCGTGCTCAACGTCATGACCCTGCTCGGCATGATCGAAGGCCCGCCGATCCCGCCGACCCGCGACCAGGTGGTGACCGGGCGCTATCTCTGGATCGAGACGCCGCGTCCGGGGCTGCTCCATGCCCGCGCCGAGCCGGGCATGCGCGTCGCCGAGGGCCAGATCCTCGCCCGCATCCTGGATCTCTTCGGCGACGAGATCGCCCAGGTCCGCGCGCCCGCGGCGGGGCTCGTCCTTTGGCGCATCAACCATGGCATGGCGGGCGAGGGCGAGAAGGTCTTCGGCCTCGGCCTGCCGGTGGAAGGGCGCGGCTGATGGCGCGCTCAGGAAACATCGCCTATGCGAAGATGCATGGCGCCGGCAACGACTTCATCATGATCGATGGCCGCCAGGGCCTGCCGGCGGAGAGCCTGGAGGCGCTCGCGGCACTCCTCTGCGATCGGCGCCGGGGCCTCGGTGCCGATGGCATCGTCGTC
>DATFRE010000437.1:0-2612 GCA_035263545.1 Dongiaceae bacterium | reverse complement strand
CTGCTGAAGAACCCGAACTTCGCGGTGGCCAATGTGATGATGTTCCTGGTCGGCTTCATCCTGCTCGGCTCGACCGCGCTGCTGCCGCAATTCGCCCAGTCCCTCCTCGGCTATACCGCCACCACGGCGGGCATGGTGCTCTCCCCCGGCGGCTTCTCCATCATCTTGCTGATGCCGCTGGTGGGCCGCCTCATCTCGCGGGTCGATTCGCGCTACCTGATCGTCTTCGGGCTCGTGATCTCGGCGGTCGCGCTCTACCACATGACGACCTTCGATACCGAGATCGACTACTGGACCCTGGTCGTCGCGCGCATCTTCCAGGCCTCGGGCCTCGCCTTCCTCTTCATTCCGATCTCGACCGTCGCCTATGTCGGCATCCCGCGGGAGAAGAACAACAACGCCTCGGCCATCATCAATCTGGCGCGCAACCTCGGGGGCAGCATCGGCATCGCGCTGCTCACCACGATCCTGGCGCGGCGCGAGCAGTACCACCGTAATATCCTGGTCGACCACATCGCCGCTGGCGACTGGCGCTATGAATCGACGGCCGCCCAGATGGCGCAGCACATGGCCTCCAAGCTAGGCGGCTCGGCGCAGCAGGCCATGCATGTCGCCCAGGCGCAGATCCAGATGATGGTCGACCGCCAGGCCCAGATGCTGTCCTATATCGACGATTTCATGCTGCTGGCGATCCTCTTCGCCGGCGTGATTCCCTTCGTTTTTCTGATGCACAAGCCCCCCTCGGCGCAGGGCCCGGCTGCGGGCGGGCATTGAGCGCAATAAATTTGCCCCGATACGCCCGTCGCCTCGGACATAGATAATTATCATCGCCGTTGAACAAGGAGACGAAGTGATGGCTCCTCGGATGTCATCGCGCCGGCCGGGCGGAATCCATGTCCTTGCCGTGGCCCTCGCCTTCGCCGTCGTGACGCTGCGGATCGCGCCAACATTCGCGACGGTAGCGGGTGCAGCGAGGCTGGCGGCGGATCAATCGAAGCACGTCTCGCTCACGCCTCCCTTCCGGTGGCTGAGGGTCTGCAACGACACCTCCAGCGCCGGAACGGTGACGGTCACGATCGGGACCCAGGCGAGCCGCATCCTGCTGCCGGGCTGGTGCACCGAAAACAGGGGAGGCGATGTCGGGATCAAGAACGGCCATGCCGGCCCGGCACTGGTCACCATTCGCTCCATCTTCCCGAACACATTTCAGAACTAGCCGCGACATTGCGAGGCGGAACGACGCGGGCCTGAGGCATAGCATCCCTACCCCGTCATGGCCGTCCCCGGACTTGATCCGGGGACAGCGATGACGACAAAGAGGTTTGCGCGGCCTCGCGCTTTCGCAGCCGTCACGGCAAGCGGCTGTGGTAAACCTCCTCGTCGCATGACCGCCCTCGCGCCGGAGATTCCCCGCTCCCTCTTCCGTCACAAGCCCTTCGCCTTCTATTGGTCGGCGCGGGTCCTCTCCGCCATTTCCTTCCAGCTCCAGGGCGTGGCGGTGGGGTGGCAGATCTATGCGCTGACCCATAGCGCGCTGGCGCTGGGGCTGGTCGGGCTGGTGCAGTTCCTGCCCATGCTGGCGCTTACTCTCGTGGTCGGCCATGTCGCCGACCGCTACGACCGCCGCCGCATCATCGCCGCCTGCCAGCTCACCGGCGGGCTGGCGACGGGGTTCCTGATGCTGGGCAGCATCGCCGGCTGGCTGACGCCGGGCCTCATCTTCGCCGCCGTCGCCGTGATCGGCGCGATGCGCGCCTTCGAAATGCCCTCGGGGCAGGCTTTGCTGCCGGGTCTCGTTCCCATCTCCGTCTTTCCCCGCGCGGCGGCCCTTTCCGCCTCGGCGCTCCAGACGGCCTTCATCATCGGCCCGGCGGCGGGCGGATTCCTCTATGCCCTCGGGCCCGCCGTGCCCTATGGGCTCGCCGCCCTGCTCTGGCTCGCCGCCTGCCTGTCCTCGACCCTGATCCGGACGGAGCGCCCGCCGGTCTCGCGGGCGCCCGTAACGCTCGCCTCGGTCTTCTCGGGCTTCGCCTTCATCCGGCGTCAACCGGCGATCCTGGGCAGCATCTCCCTTGACCTCTTCGCAGTGCTGCTGGGTGGCGCCACCGCCCTGCTGCCGGTCTTCGCCCGCGACATCCTACATACGGGGCCCTGGGGCCTGGGCCTGCTGCGCTCCGGCCCCGCCCTCGGTGCGCTCGGCATGTCGATCCTGCTCGCCCACCGGCCGCTGCGCCAGCGGGTTGGCCGGACCATGTTCCGCGCGGTGATCGTCTTCGGCCTGGCGACGATCCTCTTCGCCCTCTCGCGCTGGCTCTGGCTCTCGGTCGCGGCCATGGTCGTGCTGGGAGCGGCCGACGTCATCAGCGTGGCCATCCGCAGCTCCCTCGTCCAGATCGCCACACCCGACGAGATGCGCGGGCGCGTCAGCGCCGTGAACGGGCTTGTGCGGCGCCCACTCGCCCTGAGAACACTTCGTCAATTCAATGGGTTAATCGTGAGGGCGCTAGCAAGTGTCCCGAAAGTGTCCCGGTTCTCGTATTGACCGGACAGGCGGCCCGCTCCCCATGCTGCTCTCCGTCGCACGTGCGGTCTCCAGCGGGCCGCGGGATCCC
>DATFRE010000436.1:0-28078 GCA_035263545.1 Dongiaceae bacterium | reverse complement strand
CGACGCCGCGGCGGTCTCGGCGCTGGTCGAAGACAGCCGGGCGGCGCTGGCTGAGCTGAAGCCCCTCCTCGAGGCGCGGCGCGAGGCGGGCAAGGTCCGCCTCTGCCACGGCGATCTCCACCTGCGCAATATCTGCCTTCTCGACGGGCTGCCGACGCTCTTCGACTGCATCGAGTTCAACCGGCCGCTCGCTTGCGTGGACGTACTCTACGACCTGTCCTTCCTGCTCATGGATCTCGGCCATCGCCGGCTACCGGATCTCGCTGGGATGGTCTTCAACCGCTATTTCGACCGGGAGGCAGAGGTGGAGGGGGCGGCTGCCCTGCCGCTCTTTCTCTCGATGCACGCCGCCATCCGGTCCCATGTGACCGCGGCCGCCCTGCCAGCGAGACCCGAGAGCGAGCGCGACGCGGTCATCGGCGAGGCCCGCGCCTATCTCGATCTGGCCCGCGACCTGCTCCGCCCCGGAGCGCCGCGCGTCCTCGCCATCGGCGGGGTCAGCGGCACCGGGAAATCGACGCTGGCCTACGGTTTGGCCCCGAGCCTCGCGGGCGTGCCAGGCGCCCGGGTGCTGCGCAGCGATGTTCTGCGCAAGCGGCTGATGGGGGTGGCGCCTGAGAGTCGGCTGCCGGAAGAGGCCTATGACGCGGCGGCGTCGCGCGCGGTCTATGCCCGGCTCGGCGAGGAGGCTCGCGGCCTGCTGCGGGGCGGGCGGAGCGTGATCCTGGACGCGGTGTTCCTGCGGCCAGAGGAACGCTCGGCCGCGCAAGCCGTGGCGCGCGAGATCGGTGTCGGCTTCCACGGGCTTTGGCTCGAGGCGGCCCCGGAGGTGATGGGCGCGCGAATCGAGGCTCGCCGCCACGACGCCTCCGATGCGACAGTCGAGATTCTGAAGCGCCAGCTCACCCTTGCCACCGGACCCATATCCTGGCGCCGGCTCGATGCCGGGGGTCCGCCGGCGTCGGTTCTGGCCGCGGCGGCAAAAATGATTAGTTGAATTTTCACCCGGGTTTCGCCATCACGCTTCCTTGACGCCTCGCAGAAGGGCGCCAGGGGATCATATGACAGCAGCCGAGGAACAGGTTGAGCTCGCCCGACGCACGGCGATGCTGGGCGCGATCGGCTATGCGGCGACCCAGATCGTCGCCGCCGGCGATTGGCGCGCCGGCATCCAGGAGCTGCTGAGCCGCCTGGGGCTGGCGACAGGGGTCAGCCGCGTGACGCTGTTCGAGGTCCATATGGGCCCCGAAGGCCGGCTGGTGGAGAGCTGCCGCTATGACTGGGCGGAGGAGGGGCTGGCGACGCTCTCCGATGACGAGCGCTACCAATCCATGCCGCTCTCCGATGAGGACCGGTCGGGGGAGCTCGGCGATTGGGCCCGGCGGCGGGAACGGGGCGAAGTCGTCCAGGCAACCCTGCGGGAGGTGCGCGGCTATGCCCGCGAGGTCTTCCTGGAACATGGCACTCTCTCCTTCGCCTCGGTGCCGCTCATGGTCGGCGGCCGGTTCTGGGGCTTTCTCGGCTTCGACGATTGCAAGACCGAGCGGATCTGGAATCCCCTGGAGATCGAGGTGCTGAAGACGGCGGCCACCCTCCTCGCCGGCGCGATTTCCCGCGCCCAGGCGCATGAGCAGCTCCTTCTCAGCGAGGAACGCTACAAGATGGCGGCGCTGGGCGCCAATGACGGCCTCTGGGACTGGGATCTTTCCTCCGGCAAGGCTTACCTCTCGCCCCGGCTCCATGAGCTCCTGCATCTGGAGGAGGGGGCGCTGGGCAGCGACATGGAATCGCTGTTCGGGATTCTCAATCCGGCCGATGCCCTGGCCCTGCAGGACTATCTCGCCAGGCGCTTCGCCCGCGGAAAGCAGAAGTTCGAGTTCGAATGCCACGTCCCGCAGCCCGAGCGCGGGCCGCTCTGGATCATCCTCCGCGGGCTCATCGTCTATCGCGACGACTATCCCGCGCGCATCGTCGGGAGCCTGCGCGACATCACCGACCGCAAGGAGGCTCAGGCTCTGCTCGTCGAGGCCGAGCGCAAGCGCGCCAACCTTGCGCGCTACTTCTCGCCCAACATGGTCGACGAGCTGATGCAGAGCGGCGGCGATCTGGACAAGGCGCGGACCCAGATCGTCACGATCCTCTTCGTCGATCTGATCGGCTTCACGAGCTTGAGCGCCCAGCTTTCCGGCGTCGAGGTGATCGAGCTTCTGCGCGAATGCCTGGCCTTCTTCGAGGAGGCCGTCTTCGCCCATCACGGCACGCTCGACAAATATCTGGACGACGGACTGATGGCGACCTTCGGCACGCCCCGGCCCGGGCCGCAGGACGCCACCAATGCGGTCGCCTGCGCCCGCCTCATGGCGGCCCGGACCGTTGCCTGGAATGCCGAGCGCCGGGCCCGGGGGCTGCAGCCGCTGCATGTGGGAATCGGGCTCCATCACGGCGAAGCCGTGCTGGGGGATATCGGCGGCGAGCGCCGTCTCGAGTTTGCGGTGCTCGGCGACACGGTCAATGTCGCGCGCCGCATCGAGGAGATGACGCGCAGCCTCGACATCGCCATCCTCGCCAGCGACGCCGTGATCGAGGCGGTGCGGCGCGAGGGTGGGGCTGCGAGCCTGGCGGAGTTTGACGACCTCGGCCCCCATACGCTCCGGGGCCGGGAGGGCCGCGTCAGGCTCTGGGGCTGTGCCGCCGAGCGGCCCGATGCCGGCCAGCGAGAGCTTCTCTCGACGCAGGAGGAAGCGGCGAATGCCGCCCGCCTCCAGATAAAAGCCTTACGCTAATACCCCATCGCCGCGCCGCCGGGACGGCGGCTGTCATTCGCCCCGTAGAGATGACCTGGCGCGAGCGCGGCGCGGTGGGTCGAATCATCGATGCCAGCCGTTGCGGCCGCCGCTGGCTTCGGCGGCCCCACCAGGATCGCCTCGACGGCGCCCCAGGGCGGCTGCTCCGAGAGCTTGTAACCCATGCCGGTGAGCTTTACCGCCGTATCCGCCGAGAAGGCGAAGGGCTCGGCATAGATCATATCGGGCAGCCATTGGTGATGGAACCGCGGCGCGTCCACCGCGCTCTGCAGATCCATCCCGTAATCGACGACGTTGACGATGACCTCGAGGATGGCGGTGATGATGCGCGGGCCGCCGGGGCTACCCAGCAGCATGAAAACATGGCCGTCACGGCTGAGGAGGGTCGGGCTCATGGAGCTGAGCGGGCGCTTCCCGGGCGCAATGGCATTGGTGCTGGATTGCACGAGGCCGAACATATTGGCGGCGCCGGGCTTGGCGGTGAAGTCGTCCATCTCGTCATTGAGGAAGAAGCCGGTATTGCCGGCGATGACCTTGGCCCCGAAATAGCTGTTGATCGTGTAGGTGACGCCGACGGCGTTCCCTGCCGCATCGATCACCGAGTAGTGGGTCGTCTGATTGCCTTCCTGGTCGAGGCCGCTCTTGAGGGAGGAGGAGGGCGTGGCGCGGTCGGCTTCGATCCCGGCACGAAGCTTCTGGGCATAGGCGGTGGAGAGAAGCTCGGCCAAGGGATTCGTGACGAAGGCCGGATCGCCCAGACGATTGTTGCGGTCGAGATAGGCCCGGCGCATGGCCTCGACAATATTGTGGGTGCCGGCCGCCGAGTGATAGCCCTGCTTTGCCAGCGGCAGATCGCCGACGATGTTGAGGATCTCGCAGATCGTCGTCCCGCCGGAGCTTGGGGGCGGTACGGAGACGATGTCGTAGCCATGATAGCCGCAGCGCACCGGCTCGCGCTCGATCACCTGATAGCGCCGGAAATCCTCCAGCGAGAGGAGGCCGCCCTGGGCTTGGCTGGCGGCGACGATGGCCTCGGCGATGGGGCCACGATAGAACGCGTCGGGCCCGTCGCGGGCGATGAGCTTCAGGCTCTCCGCGAGGTCTTTCTGGACCAGCCGGTCCCCCGGCGCGAGAGGCTGCCCGTTCTTCAGGAAGATCGCGGCGACATTGGCCGCTTGCGCGAAGGCCTTGGTTCCGGCGCCCAGTATGTCGATGTCGGGCCGGGTCAGGACGAAGCCCTGCTCTGCCAGCGCGATGGCGGGCGCCATGACCTCGGCCCGGCTCATGGTGCCGTAGCGTGTCAGCGCGGTCTCGAGCCCCAGCACGCTGCCCGGCACGCCGACCGCCTTGTAGCCGCGCGTGCTCGCATCGGGAATCACGTTGCTGGCGGCGTCCAAATACATGTCGCGGGTCGCGGCAAGCGGCGCGGTTTCGCGGAAATCCAGCACCACATCCTTGCCGCTCGCCAGATGGATCAGCATAAACCCGCCGCCGCCGAGATTGCCGCAGCAGGGATGGACGACCGCCAGGGCGTAACCGACCGCGACGGCGGCATCGACGGCGTTGCCCCCCTTCTTCAGGATCTCCACACCTACTGCCGAGGCGAGGCTCTGGGCGGTCACGACCATGCCATGAGTGGCCTCGACCGGCGGCAGCGAGGCGGCCATGAGCGGCAGCGGCGCGGCGAGGGTGGCAGCGAGCAGCAGCGCGAAGGATGATTTGCGGAGGGACATCTGGCCGGACCTCGATGGTGAGGAGCAAGCTTCGAGCCGATCCCCAGCTCCCGTCAAGGGACGGGCGGGAGCTTCAGAGGGCCCTGCCATCGATTGTTGATGCAGCCCCGAGATTCACGCAATCTCGCTGCCCGGCGATGCCGGAAGGGGAGGCAGGGGTCATGTCCTATCGCGCGGAGAAGCCCGAATTCGAGAACCTGGTGGACCGGAGCGAACCGGTCCGGCGTCTGGCCACGGGGTTCCACTTCACCGAAGGGCCGATCTGGCATCCGAAAGAGCACTACCTCCTGTTTTCCGACATGCCCGGCGATGTCCGCCGGCGCTGGGATGAGAAGGACGGGGTGCGCGAGATGCGCCGTCCGGCGAACAAATGCAACGGCATGACCTATGATGCCGCACTCAACCTGATCGTCTGCGAGCATTCCACCTCCTGCCTCATCCGCGAGACGCCGGCCGGTGGGCGCGAAATCCTGGCCTCGCATTTCGAGGGGAAGGAGCTCAACAGCCCGAACGACGTCTGTGTCCGCGCCGACGGCTCGATCTATTTCAGCGATCCCTGGTACGGACGCATGCCCGTCTATGGGCGGGAGCGCGAGCGGGTGCTCGGCTGGCAGGGCGTCTTCCGGGTCGCCCCCGACGGAACGCTCTCCCTCGTCGTGCCGCGCGATGACTTCGCCATGCCCAACGGGCTTTGCTTCTCACCCGATGAGAAGCGCCTCTACGTCAACGATTCCGAACGCCATCTGATCCGGGTCTATGACGTGGCGCCCGACGGGACTCTGCGTGGCGGGCGGCTCTTCGCCGAGGGCATAAGCTCACAGCAGGAAGCCGGCGTCCCCGACGGCATGAAATGCGACGAGCAGGGCAATGTCTGGTGCACCGGGCCGGGTGGCGTCTGGGTCTTCTCGCCCCGGGCCCAGCTCCTGGGGCGGATCGTCGCGCCGGAGAAGGTGGCCAATCTCCATTGGGGTGGTGCGGATTTCCATACCCTGTTCCTGACAGCCAGCACCTCGATCTACGGGATTCGCACCAGGATCGGTCCCCGGATCGAGCCCTTCATGCGCGCCCGCCAGGCCGCCTAGAGCGTTTCCGCCAAAAAATCGCGGATGGGCAGCTCAAGAGCGGGCTTGGTCCAGCTTATCGCTTTGATCGACCCCGCGAGGCCTCTCCCGCGCCCCGCCATTGCCGTTCATGCCATGCCGCTCGGCGATCTGGTTGGTCGTGGTGGCGAGCAGGCGGTATTTCACGTGGGCCAGGCTGAGGTCGCGGAAGTAGTTCACCAGATCGCCCCAGGGATCGGTCAATCGGGTGACGCCCGAGATGAAGGCGACAACGCCGCCGATCTCGAGATCGGATATCAGCACCAGATAACCGCCATAGAGCAGGGCGGCGATGACCTGCAGGTGGGTTCCGTAGTTCATCAGGAAGTTCATGGCGTATTTCAGCTTGAACACCCCGATGCTGAGGCCGAAGAGCTTGTCGATGCGGGCCTCGTCCTTCTCCAGGTTGTCCTCCATCGGCCGCTCGGGGTCGGTGAGGCTGGCGCTCAGGATCCTGAGGATGGAGATGCCGGCCTTGGTGCGCCGGTTGATGGCGCCCTGCATCAGCGGGACGAAGATGAATTGCGGCACGAAGATCGCCGCCGCGATCAGGGTCATCCAGAGATCGATATGGACCATATAGGCGAGCACCGTCGCCAGGATGCCGCCTTGGAGGAGCGGCTCTGACAGGGCGCCGGCCACGAACAGGCCGATGGGCTCGCTCTCGGCGACGATCATCGAAATCTCGATGCCGCGCTCCTCCGACATGGGATTGGGATCGCTGCCCACCTCCAGCTCGCGCACGCGCTTGCGCAGATCGCGGGTGACATACTCGGCGACCCAGCCCCGGTAGACGTTCAGCGCCAGCTTCAGCAGGCCATGGACGAGGGCAAGGCCCGCATAGACGGCGCAGAGCACGATGATGAAATGGAAGGCGCGATGCTTGACCGCATCGTTGACGATGCGGCGCTGCAGCTCCAGGGGCACGACCTCGATCAGGAAGACCACCACCGTCAGGACAAGGAGCAGGACCTGGTGCCAGCCGGTCGCCTGCCGGATATAGGGAAGGAGCTTGGAGGGAAGCGGGGCGGGAAGGGGCATTGCGGTCCGGACAGCGCTGTTCTGCTGCTTGTCGAACACGCTGGCTTGCGGATTTGCTCCCAAATCTCGGCGGTCGGCAGGCATCACGGCCCCAGAACTATGCCCCGCTCCGCGATGGAGATCTCGTCGCAATTGGCGCCCGCACCGCTTCGATCGACGATCAGGAAGTCGCTGACCCGCTCCAGGGCCAGCAGGGGATGGTGCCAGGTGCCCCGCCGGTAATTGATGCCCTGCCGGCCATTGCTGCGGAAGGCGCGGAGCGCGGCGAGTTCGAGGGTCTCCGTGGGCGGGGCCACGACGATGAGGAAAGGCGTCCCCGAAAGCGGGATGAAGGCCTGGCTCGCGAGCGGATGGCGCTCCATCAGCCTGAGGCGCAGCGGTAGCGCCACGGGTTCGGCGCGGCAGAGGCTGATCTGCGCCTGGCCGCCGGATTCGGCGACGTCCAGCTTTGCCAAATCGTCATAGCGCTGGGCCGTGCCGGCATTGATCGGATGATGGGGCCGGCCCTCGCTCTCGATGACGTCGCCGAACGGGGCGAAGCCTTCGCGGGTGAGGGGCTCGATCGCGAGGGCGCGCGCGCTCACGCGCGAAGGCCCCAGAGCCGGAGGCGGCTGACGCCGCCATCGGGAATGATGTTGAAGCGCAGATGCGTGACCGCGCCCAAATCGGCGACCTCCGCCTCGAAGGCGTGGATGCGGTCCATCTCCAGCTTCTGCTCCGGGAGCAGGAGCGGCCAGAACATCGCCTGGGTGACCAGCGATTCCTCGGTGCCGCCTTCCACATCCGCCGCCTGGATCGAGCAGCGATCGGGATAGTTGCCCTTGAAATGAGCCGTATCGACCTCGATGCGCCGAATCCGGCCGCGATGGCCGAGAGCGATGATGGCCCAGTCATTGCCGGGCTCCCGACGCCGGCGCGTCTCCCAGCCATCGCCCATGTTGATCCCACGGCCCGGCGCCAGCAGGTTTTGGGGCGAGCCGTAATGGCTGTCGTTGCAGGCAATCGCACGCCCGCCATTGCCCAGCGCGCCCAGATCTGCCAGCTGGTCCTTCTCCTTGCCCGACCAGTCGCGATGCACTTGCCCGTAGACCCTGAGCCGTGCCACCCCGCCATCGGGATAGATGTGCAGGCGCACATGGGTCCAGATCCGCTCATCGGCGATGGTCCGGAAGTGATGGGCATTGCCGCCCAGATTCGTGGCCGGCAGAATCTCGGTCCATCGCGTCGAGGAATCGGGATCGGTCTCGCTGCGGCAGGCTTCGAGGGAGGCGGCCGGCGGGAAATTGCCGGTGAAATGGCTGGTATCGATGTCCACGCCCTTGATCACGCCCGGCCTGCCGAGGCGGATGGTGCAGTGATCGTGGCCGGTGCCGCGCCGGCGCCGGCTTTCCCAGCCATCCATCCACTTGCCGTTCTCATCATATTTGCCTGGAATGAAGATCGCGGGCGCCGGATCGATGATCCGCTCCTTGGGCGCGAAGAACTCGTCCGTCGCCTGGATCGCCACGGCGCCCAGCCGCGGCTGGGCGAGATCGACCCAGAGTCGGGCGAAGTCCGGAACGGCCTCGGACGTGCTGCTCATCTTGCGAATCTCTCGTAGGGATGGGTCTGGCGCCAGTGATGGGCGATATCGATCCGGCGGCAGATCCAGACCCGGTCATGTCGGCCGACATAGTCGAGGAAGCGGGCGAGGGCGGCGGCGCGGCCGGGCCGGCCGACGAGGCGGCAATGGAGGCCCACCGACATCATGCGCGGCGCCATCTTGCCCTCGGCGTAGAGCAGGTCGAAGCTGTCCTTGAGATAGTTGAAGAACTGGTCGCCGGCATTGAAGCCCTGACTCGTGGCGAAGCGCATGTCGTTGACGTCGAGGGTATAGGGGATGATGAGTTGCGGCTTGCCCGCGACCTCGAGCCAGTAGGGCAGCTCATCGGCATAGCTGTCGGCGTCGTAGAGGAAGCCGCCCTCCTCGGCGACCAGGCGCCGGGTGTTCGGGCTGCACCGCCCGAGATACCAGCCCCTGGGCCGCGCGCCCGCGACCTGCTCGTGGAGCGCGATGGCGTCCGCGAGATGCTCGCGCTCGACCGCTTCGGGTACGAACTGGTAGTCGATCCAGCGATAGCCGTGGCAGGCGATCTCCCAATCCGCGGCCAGCATCCCCGCCACCGCCTCGGGGTGACGGGCGAGGGCCATGGCGACGCCGAAGACCGTGACCGGTATCTGGCGCTGGGTGAAGAGCCGGTGAAGCCGCCAGAACCCGGCCCGGCTGCCGAACTCGTAGATCGATTCCATGTTCACATGCCGCACGCCCTGCAAAGGCTGGGCACCGACGATCTCCGACAGGAAAGCCTCGGAGGCATCGTCGCCATGGAGAACGTTGTTCTCGCCGCCCTCCTCGTAATTAACGACGAACTGGAGCGCCAGCCGGGCCTCGCCGGGCCAGCGCGGGTGCGGGGGCGATGACCCATAACCCCGCATGTCGCGCGGATAGCTTGCGAATCCCGGCGGCAGGGTTCGATCCTTCGGCACGTGGCTTGCTCTCTCCGTAACGGCTCCGGCGAGCCAACTCTAGGTAGCGCCGGCTTCAGAGGCAACGCCGCTAGGGACGGGCGGGAGGATCGATGGGGCGAGGCCGCTTGCGAGCGGCTGCCTGGCGCGCGGAAGCGCGCCAGGCTCAGACTTGCGTCTTAGAAAGCGATTGCGCCGCCGCTTAGCCGTTCGCCGGGCAATAGCCGACCGAGGCCGGATCACAGAGGAAGGACTGCACGGGCCAGGACATGAAGCTCGGCTGCACCAACGGGAAGGACTGTCCGCCGTGCGGCTGCATGCTCGCCGGTGTGCAGGCGCCGAGGACGAGGAAGCCGAGAGCGATGGGGAGCAGGCGGATGGCAGATTTCGACATAAAAGTTACCCTTTCATCTGGAGAGCCATACCTGGCTCAGACTCGCAATGTCCCCCGATCCCTAAATCCGACATCGTCCATGGAAGGAGACCCCCAGTAGCGAATGCCGAAAGCATCGGCGGGAACGGTTTTATCTGTCTACAGGATCGAGGAGACCCTGGGAAGCCGATGGTTCCCCATATCTAGACGCAGCCATGCCGAGCGTCAATGCGAATGACTCTCAGTTGCATGTTCCATGCATTATTCGTCCTAGTGGTGCGCCGCCGCAACAGTTGAGGCCGGCGGCAGTTGCGGCGACCCCGATCTGTGACTTCTTTGTGATCGGCACCGCGAGCGCGGCACCGACGCAATGTTCAGTTTACCTCGAGCCCATCCCAAGAAGACCGGCAGGCGCGCAGGAAACAGCCTGTTTTCAGCCCTGCAGCGCATCTTATGTGTCGGGCGCAGGCGTCCTCTTGACATTTGTTTAGTTTAGTTCAGTATAGTTTATGTCGAGCTCGCCGGTGCGTGTCGGCGGCAGGGGTCGACGGGCTGCGAACGAGATCTGTTGGCGGAGACATATCGACCCGACCATCACCGGCTAACACGCGGAGCGCGAGCGGGAAGACCCGCCGTCAAGACCAACCTCGGGAGGAAAGACATGCGCATGTGGAAGACGCTTTTCGCCGCGACGGCCGTCGCGGCCGTCGGCGCGCTGATGCCGGCGACCTCGCAAGCTCAGGACAAGACGCTGACCCTCTGTTGGGCGGCCTGGGATCCGGCCAACGCCCTGGTCGAACTCTCCAAGGATTTCACCGCCAAGACCGGCATCCAGATGAAATACGAGTTTGTCCCCTGGACGAGCTATGCCGACCGTTTCCTGAACGAGCTCAATTCGCACAGCAAGCTCTGCGACCTGATTATCGGCGACAGCCAGTGGATCGGCGGCTCCGCGGAGAACGGCCACTACGTCAAGCTCAACGATTTCTTCGACAAGAACGGCATCAAGATGGACGACTTCATGCCGGCGACGGTGCTCGGCTATTCGGAGTGGCCGAAGAACACGCCCAACTATTGGGCGCTGCCGGCCATGGGCGATGCCGTGGGCTGGACCTACCGCAAGGACTGGTTCTCGCGTCCGGAAATCCAGGCGGAGTTCAAGCAGAAATATGGCCGCGACCTGGCCCCACCGAAGACTTATGACGAGCTGAAGCAGATCGCCGAGTTCTTCCAGGGCCGCCAGATCGACGGCAAGACCGTCTACGGCGCCGCCATCTTCACGGAGCGCGGATCCGAAGGCATTACCATGGGCGTCACCAACGTCCTCTATGACTGGGGTTTCCAGTATGACGACCCGAAGAACCCCTATCACATGGAAGGCTTCGTGAATTCGCCGGGCGCCATCGCCGGCCTCGAGTTCTACAAGTCGCTCTACAAGTGCTGCACGCCCCCGGGCTACAGCAACGGCTACATGACCGAGGGCCTCGACGCCTTCAAGTCGGGCCAGGTCGCCATGATGATGAACTGGTTCGCCTTCTTCCCGGGCCTCTACAAGGACCCGAATGTCGGCGGCGACAAGATCGGCTTCTTCGTCAACCCAGCGGAGAAGTACCACTTCACCCAGCTCGGCGGGCAGGGCATCTCCGTCGTCTCCTATTCCGACAAGAAGGACGACGCCCTCAACTACATGAAGTGGTTCGCCCAGCCGGACGTGCAGAAGAAGTGGTGGGAACTCGGCGGCTATTCCTGCGCCAAGTCGGTGCTGAACGACCCGAGCTTCCCGAAGAGCGCCCCCTTCGCGGCCGACTTCCTGGTCTCTATGGGAATCGTGAAGGACTTCTGGGCCGAGCCCGCCTATGCCGAGCTGCTGCTCGACATGCAGAAGCGCATTCACGACTACGTGGTCGCCGACAAGGGCACCGCCAAGGAAGCCCTCGACGAGCTGATCAAGGACTGGACTAAGGTCTTCCAGGACGAAGGCAAGATCTGAGGTCTGCCGGCTTCCTCCCGCGCGGGGTCTCCCCGCGCGGGAGGTGGCGACCCGATCCCGGTTCGTCCTGTCCGGCTTGCTCTCCTCTGCCCTTTGACAGCAAAGTGAACCTGTCGAGCCCCGATCCGATGAGCGAGATGGCCGAAAAATCCTCCGTGATGGGACGCCTGGCCGAAGCGACGCCACCCGCCTTGGGGCGCCGCCTGCGCGGGCTCTCCGACCGGGGCATCGCCTGGCTCTTCATCGCGCCTACCATGCTGCTGCTGCTGGCTATCAACATTTTCCCGCTGATCTGGGCGGTGCTGCTCTCCTTCACCAACTACCGGGCGAACCGGCCGAACGCGCCGCTGCGCTGGCTGGGCCTGCGTCAGTACCAGGACATCCTGACCGATTCCGATGTCTGGGCGGGCATGCAGGTGACGGCCCGCTTCGTCATCTCCACCCTCGTCATCGAGACGGTGCTGGGTTTCGCGCTCGCCTATCTGATCGATCGCAAGTTCCGCGGCCATGGGTTCTGGACCACGGTCATCCTGATCCCCATGATGCTTTCGCCGGCGGTGGTCGGGAATTTCTGGACCTTCCTCTATCAGCCGCAGATCGGCCTGTTCAACCACATCATCGCCTTCTTCACCGGCATTCCTCCGTCCTCCTTCACCATGATCGGCGATGTCGATTTGGCGCCCTGGGCCATCGTCATCGTCGACGCCTGGATGTGGACGCCCTATGTGATGCTGATCTGCCTCGCCGGGCTACGCTCGATCCCCAATGACATCTACGAGGCGGCGGAGGTCGATCGTGCCTCCGCCTGGCGGCAGTTCTGGTCCATCACGCTGCCCATGGCCCTGCCTTTCATCATGCTGGCAGTCCTGTTCCGCGGCATCGAGAACTTCAAGATGTTCGATCTCGTGAACCTCCTGACCAATGGCGGGCCGGGATCGACCACGGAGCTCGCCTCCATCACGCTGAAGCGCGAGGCCTTCGAGAAATGGCGGACCGGCTATGCGTCGGCCTTCGCCATCATCCTGTTCACGACGATCTTCGGCCTCGGCAACATCTATGTGAAGGCCCTCAACCGGGTGAAGCAGCGATGAGAGGGATCACCACCGCCCATTCCGTCGTCGAGCCGGGCCGCGCCGCCAAATGGATCGCCGGCGTGCTGGTGGTCCTCTATGCGCTGGTCTCGATGATCCCGCTGCTCTGGATCTTCATCACCGGCTTCAAGACGCCGCCGGATTCCATCGCCTATCCGCCGAAGATCATCTTCTCGCCCTCGCTCGAGGGTTACGTCAACCTCTTCACCACCCGCACGCGCCAGACGCCGGAATACATCGCCAGCCTGCCGCCGGCCGAGACCTGGTACGACAAGCTCGTGCGCTCCCGCAACATGGTGATCGCCGGCCCCTCGAAATACTTCCCGCGCTACATCAACTCGCTGATCATCGGCTTCGGCTCGACCTTCCTCGCGGTGTTCCTGGGCACGATCGCGGCCTATGCCTTCTCGCGCTTCCGAATACCACTAAAGGACGATCTTCTCTTCTTCATCCTATCCACGCGGATGATGCCGCCCATCGCGGTCGCCATCCCGATCTACCTGATGTACCGGGCGATCGGGCTCCTCGACACCCATATCGGCATGATCCTGCTCTACACCGCTGTCAATCTCTCGCTCTCCGTGTGGCTCCTCAAGGGGTTCATGGACGAAATCCCGCGGGAGTACGAGGAGGCGGCGATGGTGGACGGCTATACGCGTCTCCAGGCCTTTTGGAAGGTGGTGCTGCCCCAGGCCTCGACGGGCATCGCCGCCACCGCGATCTTCTGCCTCATCTTCTCCTGGAACGAATATGCCTTCGCCGTGCTGCTGACCTCCGGCGAGGCGCAGACCACACCGCCCTTCATCCCCTTCATCATCGGCGAAGGCGGCCAGGACTGGCCCGCGGTCGCCGCGGGGACGACGCTGTTCCTGATCCCGATCGTCGTCTTCACCATCCTCCTGCGCAAGCTCCTGCTCCGCGGCATCACCTTCGGGGCGGTCAGGCGATGAGCGTCGAGATGGAAGCCGCCCCGGTCCATCGCCCGCTGTGGCGGCGCATCTTGCGCCGGCGCATCTGGGAGAATCTGGCGACGGTGATCATCGGCGTCGGGGTGGTGATGCTGATGCAGCCGGTCTCGCTCTGGCTCTATGGCTATTCGCTCATCACCATGCTGGTGGGAACGGTGATGTTTGTCATCGTGACCAAGTTTCCGGAGTAGGCCATGGCCGAGATCCGGGTCGAGAATCTGCACAAGGCCTTCGGCGATTTCGTCGCCGTGAAGGATTCGAGCTTCACCATCGGCGATGGCGAGTTCTTCTGCCTGCTCGGCCCCTCCGGCTGCGGCAAGACGACGACGCTGCGCATGATCGCCGGTCTCGAGCTGCCCTCCACGGGCCGCATACTGCTCGATGGCGAGGACGTCACCTTCCGCCGCGCGGCCGAGCGTGACATCGCCTTCGTCTTCCAGCTCTTCGCCCTCTATCCTCATATGACGGTCCGTGCGAATGTCGGCTTCCCGCTGAAATGCCAGGGCATGAGCCGGGCCCAGATCCGCGCCGGGGTGGAGGAGGCGGCGCGCATCCTGCGCATCACCCATCTGCTCGACCGGCGGGTCTCGGGCCTCGCCTCGGGCGACCGCCAGCGCGTGGCGCTGGGGCGCGCGATCGTGCGCCGACCCAAGGCCTTCCTGATGGACGAGCCGCTGGGGGCGCTGGATTCCGAGCTCCGGCACATCATGACCGGCGAGCTGCGCGGGCTACATGACCGGCTCGGGGCGACCACGATCTACGTCACCCATGACCAGCTCGAGGCCATGTCGCTGGCCGACAAGATCGCGGTGATGAATCACGGTGTGATCGAGCAGCTCGGCACGCCGCGGGAGATTTATGATCGGCCGGTCTCTCTCTTCGTCGCCGATTTCATCGGCTCCCCGCCGATGAATTTCCTCGATTTCCGCGGCGATCTTCGGCGCGGCGGCTCCTTCGTGCGTCTCGGTGCCGGCAGCGTGGCAGTGCCCGAGATCCACGAGGACATGGAGGATCGTGAATTGGTGCTGGGGGTTCGGCCGGAGGATGTGCGCTTCGGCGAGGAGGGGGCCGTGCGCGGCGAGGTCTTCGGCGCCGAATATCTCGGCACGACCCAGATCGTCACCCTCACCACCTCGCACGGTACCCTGCGCGCCCGGCTCTCCGCCGATGTCCGCGTCAACCGCGGCGAGCGGGTCGGCCTCGGATTCCGGGCCGAGAAGCTCTCCCTCTTCGACAAGGCGACGGGACGCGCGGTCCGCACCGCTCTCCACGAAGGAGAGCTCCATGGCTGAGGTCATCCTCTCGGGCATCAGCAAGCGCTTCGGCAAGGTCGAGGCGGTGAGCCGGCTGACCTTGGCGGTGGGGGATGGCGAGTTCCTCGTGCTGCTGGGCCCGACCGGCGCGGGCAAGACCACGACCTTGCGCGTCATCGCCGGACTCGAGACGCCGGACGAGGGCCACGTGGCGATCGCCGGCCATGACGTGACCCGCATCCCGCCGGCCGAGCGCGACGTGACATTCGTCTTCCAGCAGTACTCGCTCTATCCCCATCTCTCGGTCTACGACAACCTGGCCTTTCCGCTCCGCTCGCCGATCCGGCGCGTGCCGGAAGCGGAGATCAAGCGCAAGGTCGAGGAGATCGCGGGCCTCCTCCATATCGGCCACAAGCTCGCCAACAAGGCGACGCGGCTTTCCGGCGGCGAGATGCAGCGCGTCGCCATTGGCCGGGCGCTGGTCCGCCGGCCCGCCGTCTTCCTGATGGACGAGCCGCTCTCCTCTCTCGACGCCAAGCTGCGCGCCGAGCTCCGCCTGGAGCTGAAGCGCATCCAGCAGGATCTCGGCGCCACCATCATCTACGTCACCCATGACCAGATCGAGGCCATGACCATGGCGACCCGCATCGGGGTCATCGAGCGCGGGCATCTGGTGCAGGTTGATTCGCCGCGCCAGGTCTACGACAACCCCGCCAATATCCACGTCGCCGCGCGGCTCGGCCAGCCCGGCATCAACCTGCTGCCGCGGGCGATGTTCCCGGAGATGGCCGCACCGGCCGCGGTCAGCACCATCGGCCTGCGCACGGAGCATCTTAGGATCTCCAAGAGCCTCAATGGCGCGGCCAGAGGGAAGGTCACCTGGGTCGAGCATCTCGGCGACCGCAACCACCTCCATATCAAGATCGAGGACCAGGAGCTGGTCACTCTCGCCGATCCCGATGCCGGTCTCCATGTGGGCGATGCGGTCGCCATCGAGGTGGTGCGGCCGCTCTATTTCGACGCGGGCGGCAATCGGGTGAACGCATGAGCCAGGCGGTGACTCTCGATACGGCCTTGAAGAGGCGCTTGATCGCCGCGGCGGCCGCGGCGGTGATCGATCACGCCGAGGAGCTGACGGAGCTCGACCGCGCCATCGGCGATGGCGATCACGGCCTGAACATGAAGCGTGGCTTCGAGGCGGTCCTGGCCGATGCGGACAATCTCGCGGGCAAGCCGCTGGCGGAGATGCTGAAGGGCGCCGGGACCCATCTGGTGATGACCATCGGCGGCGCCTCGGGCCCGCTCTATGGCAGCCTGCTCCTCGCCATGGGGAAGGCCGCGGGGGAGGGGCCGCTCGATCTCGCCGCCGCGGCGCGGCTTTTGACCGAGGGGGTTGAAGCAGTGAAGAAGCGCGGCAAGTCGGATGCCGGTGAGAAGACCATGCTGGAGGTGCTCCTGCCGGTGAGCCGGCGGCTCTCGGCGGTGGCCGGAGGCGAGGCGCCCGCGGATCTGGCGGCCGAGCTCGGCGCCGTCGCGGATGAGGGGCTGGAATCGACCCGCGCCATGAAGGCGACCAAGGGGCGTGCCTCCTTCCTGGGCGAGCGCTCGATCGGCCATCTCGATCCCGGCGCGCGCTCGAGCCAGCTCCTGATCGGGGCCGTCTGTAGGGTGCTGGCCGCAGCGCGCCGGAGCGAAAAGGCGGGTGCGGTATGACCGACCGGGTTGGAATCGTGATCGTCTCCCACTCGGCCGAGGTCGCCCGCGGCACGGTCGACATGGTGCGCCAGATGGTCGGCCATGAGGTGCCTGTCGCCTGCAGCGGCGGCAATCCCGCCGGCGGCCTCGGCACCGATGTCGCCTCGATCATGGCGGCCATCAAGAAGGTCTGGTCGTCCAAGGGTGTGGCCATCCTCGTCGATCTCGGAGGTGCCGAGACCAACAGCGAGATGGCCATCGAGATGCTGCCGGAAGCCTGGCGCGACAAGGTCGTGATCTGCAACGCGCCCATTGTCGAGGGTGCAGTCATGGCGGCGACGGAGGCGGCGGGCGGCGGAACTCTGGAGCAGGTCCGCGCCACCGCCGAGGAGCTGTCGCCGTGACGGACGAGAAGAGTGTGATGAACGAAGACAATGCCGTCGAAGGTTCCGCCCTGATCACCCATGGGATCGGGCTGCATGCCCGTCCTTCGGTGAAGCTGACCAAGCTCGCCAAGACCTTCGAATCGGCGATCCTCTTGCGTGGGGAGGGCGTGGAGAGCTGGGTCGATGCCAAGAGCATCGTGCGTGTCATGGGGCTCAAGCTGCGCGAAGGCACGACGGTGCATTTCCGGGCCGCGGGCCCCGATGCGGAGGCCGCGATCGATGCGCTGATCGGCCTCGTCGAGCGCGATTTCGATGAGCGACCGGCGGCCTGAGCGGATCTTCGCCGGCAAGGTCGCCTCTCCCGGCCTGGCCTTCGGACAGGTGCGCCTGCACGCCCGCCCGACGGTCGATCTGCGCCCCGGCGGTCCGCCGGAGGAAGAGGAAGGGCGGCTCGCCACAGCGCTCGCGGAGGCCGGCGCGCAGCTGGCGCGGCTCGCCGCCCGCGCGAGCGAAGAGGGCCAGGCCATCTTAGAGTTCCAGATCGCCCTCATCGAAGATGGCGAGCTGACGGACCCCGTCCGCCAGGCGATCCTGGACGGGGACTCCGCCGCCGCCGCCTGGCGCCAGGTCCTCGATCGTCAGGTGGCGGACTACGAATCCTCGGCGGACGACTATTTCCGCGCCCGGGCCGCCGACATCGCCGATCTGCGCGACCGGATTCTGGCGCTGCTTGCCGGCGGCAACGGCCCGGCGACGGCCGAGGACAAGGACGCCATCTACGTCGCCGAGGATCTGGCGCCCTCGCGGTTTCTGGAGATCGACTGGAAGAGCTGTCGCGGGGCCGCGCTTCGCAACGGCAGCACCAGCAGCCATGTGGCGATCCTCGCGCGCGCCCTTGGCGTGCCGCTGGTCGTCGGCCTGGGTCCACCCGAGCTGGTCGACGGCGCCGAGGCCATTCTGGATGCGGAGCGGGGGCAGCTGATCCAGGACCCCGGCAGCACCACGCGCAAGGCCTTCACGGCGCGGCTTGGTGAACGCGCCAAGGAGACCGAGGCGGAGGCCGTCTACCTCGCCAAGCCTGCGCTCACCCGCGCCGGCAAGCGGATCGCGGTTGCCATCAATGTGGACGAGCCGACCATCGTCGATTCCATCGATGCGACCCATTGCGATGGCATCGGGCTGACGCGGACCGAATTCCTCTTCGCCCATGGGCTGGGCGAAGCGGTCTCCGAGGCGGCGCAGTTCAAGATCTATGCCCATCTCCTCGACTGGGCGAAGGGCCGAGCGGTGACGATCCGCACGCTGGATGCCGGCGGCGACAAGCCGATCCCCGGCCTGACTCCGGAAGGGGAGACCAATCCCTTCCTGGGTCTCCGCGGGATCCGCCTTTCCCTGTCGCGGCTGGATGTCTTCCGGCCCCAGCTTCGCGCGCTGGCCCGCGCCGCCGCCCGGGGGCCGCTCAAGGTGATGCTGCCCATGGTCACCGTGCCGCGCGAGGTGGAGGAGACGAGAGGGCTGCTGCAGGAGGTCCTGGCCGAGCTCGCGCGGGAGGGGCTTCCCGCCGCCATGCCGCGCCTGGGAATGATGGTGGAAGTGCCCGCGGCCGCCCTCAACGTCGCGGCTTTCAGCGTGGAGTTCTATTCCATCGGCAGCAATGACCTGGTGCAATATGTCACCGCCACCAGCCGAGACTGCGCCGCCGTCGCAAGCTTGCATGACCCGCTCGATCCGGCTGTACTGGAGCTGATCGGCCGGGTTGTGGCCCATGGGGCCGCAACAGGCCGCGAGGTAGGCCTGTGTGGGGACATGGCGAGCGATTCCCGATATCTGCCGGCGCTGCTCGATCTCGGCCTCCCCAGCCTGTCCGTCGCCCCCTCCCGGCTGGCGAAGGTGAAGGCCCAGATCGCGCGCCATGGCTGACGCCGAACTTCGAAGCAGAGCCCCCGGGCGCGACGAGCTGGTCGCCGCCTATAAGCGCCTGCTGCAGGAATATATCGACCGCCGCCCCTCCGGGCTCCGGCTCAAAATCGCCAAGGCCATCGGCAAGCACCGCAGCTTCGTCTCCCAGATCACCAATCCCGTCTATCCGATCCCGGTGCCGGCGCGCCATCTCGAGGCCATCTTCCGGATCTGCCACCTGGCTCCGGAGGAGCGCCAGGCCTTCATGGTTGCCTATGAGGCGGCCCACCCCTGTCATCCGCGCGAAGGCCGACGCGCACCGCGCAAGGCGCGGGAGCGGCGCGTGATCGAGATCGACCTCCCGGTGCTCGGCGACCCCGATCTCGAACGCGAGATGGAGGATTTCCTGCGGCATATGGCCCGCCAGCTCGAGAAGCTCGCCCGGCGCGGCTAGCAAGTGCCCGATGACGGTTGCATCCCCGCTTGTGGCCCGGCGATAATCCGTGGCCGGGCCGGGGCGCCGGGAGCGCCGCGGGGGAGAATTCATGGGGCGAGGCGTTTGCGTGGCATTTGCGGCGGCTTGGATGGCCGCCTCTTCCCTGCCCGCCTTTGCCGGCAAAGTCTCCTGCGAGGGCTTCGAGCTCGCCTATGACGGCGAGGCCAAGGCGAAAGCCTGCGAGTCCAGCGATCACTCGGGCAACGACAAGCAGTACGAGGTCAAGTCCCTGGACGTGGTGGACCAAACCTTCGAGCTCTGGGTCATCCACTTTCACACTGGGGCGGGAACCATTGTCCACAGGCGCACGGCCGATCACTTGCTGATGGAGACGGACATCTTCACCCATGTTCGGAGATTGGGTGTCTCGCGGTTCATCAAGGGTTTTGACGTGGTTGACTTCAACGGTGTCGTGAAAGGTACCAACTACGAGCGCGCCTGCGGATTCTTCTCCCGTTATTTCGGGATGGACACCACCTATGGCCCCACCGACTTCCGCAACTTGATCATCGGCGTTTACTGCGCCGAGCCTGGATTCCTGTCGCCCGAGCAGGAGAAGAGCGGATTCTACGATGTGGTCGAGCAGGTTATCGGCAAGCTCCGATTGCCGCCGATGGCGGAGTGAGAACCGCATGCCCACTCTGGGTTCACAATAATCGATGGTTGTCGATGCCTTCCTGGGATTACGATAACTCGCGGAAAGAGGGGGGCATTACTCGCGCGACGAGGGTGACGCATGAAGCGGACAGCTAGTGTCGGGCTCGCGGTGACCGCTTGGCTGATCGTCGGCGCTTTGGTTGCGGCAGGCGGATCGGCCTTCGCCGGAGAGGTTTCCTGCGACGGGTTCGCGTTGGGCTATGACGGCCCGGCTAAGAAGAAAACCTGCACCGTCGAGAACAATTCCACCGCCGATCTCGAGCTGGAGACCAAGATCCTCGACGTCACCGACCAGACCTTCTCGCTATGGGTCACATACGACCATGCCGGGATGCGCACCTATATCCCGGCCCATTCGGTGACCGACCTGCTGCGGCGCTCCTCTTCCTTCACCCATGTGGAGCAATGGGGCGTCTCCCGCAACATCCGGGGATTCGACGTCGTTGCCTTCAACGGTGTCCCGACGGGTGCGAACTACGAGCTGATCTGTGCGCTGTTCGCCCGCTATAGCGGCAATCCCGGCAATTTCGAGTTCGACGGCGGGCCAGGTACACGCAACGCCACCACGGGGATGTATTGCGCCGACCCCGGTTTCTTGTCGCCTGCCGAGGAGAAGACCGGCTTCTACGACGTGGTCGAGCACGTCATCGCCAAGCTCCATTTGCCCTCGGAGGACTGAAGCGTCCTCCCTCAGCAGCCCCAGCGCAATGCCGCGGTGTGGATCGGCGCGTCCCAGAGGCCCAGCAGCTCGTCATCGAGCTGGGCGAGGGTGATCGAGCAGCCTGCCATCTCCAGCGAGGTGGTGTAGTTGCCAACCAGGGAACGCGCGACGGTCAGGCCGTGGCCCGCACACCAGCGTTGCGCGGCGTCGTACATGAGATAGAGCTCCATCAACGGCGTCCCGCCGAAGCCGTTGACCAGCAGGAGCAGGGGTGCGCCCTTTGCCGGCTTCAGGTCGCCGCCCACGGCATCAAGCATGGTGACGGCGATCTCATCGGCGGTCGCGAGCGCCACGCGCCGGCGGCCCGGCTCGCCATGGATGCCGACGCCGAGCTCCATCTCGTTCTCGCCCAGGGTGAAGGTGGGCTTGCCGGCCGCAGGCACGGTGCAGCTCGTCAGCGCCACACCCATGGAGCGTGTTGCAGCATTGACCCGCTCGCCGAGGGCCCGGCAGGTTTCCAGATCGGCCCCCGCCTCGGCGGCGGCGCCGACGAGGCGCTCGACCAAGACCGTGCCGGCGACGCCGCGCCGACCGGTGGTATAGGTGGAGTTCTCCACCGCGACATCATCATTGGTGACAACCGAGGCGTTGGCGGCGCTAGCAATCTCGGCGCCCATCTCGAAGTTCATCACATCGCCGGAATAGTTCTTGACGATGAAGAGAACCCCGGCGCCGCCGTCGACGGCCGTGGCCGCAGCGGCCATCTGATCGGGAGTGGGGGAGGTGAAGACCTGGCCGGGGCAAGCCGCGTCGAGCATGCCGCGGCCGACGAAGCCGGCATGAAGCGGCTCATGGCCCGAGCCGCCGCCTGAGATGAGGGCGACCTTGCCGCGCCGGGGCCCGCCGGCCCGGGTCACGAAGACCGGGCCAGTGTGCAGGCTGACGATATCGGCATGGGCGGTGGCAAAGCCGCGCAGGCTCTCGGCCAGCATCGTCTCGGCGGCGTTCATGAACTTCTTCATCGGCATCCTCCCCTGCGCGTTTTGGCACTAAACTAAACTCAACTGATGGCCGCGGCAAGCTTCGGCCCGCATCGTCATCCCCGCGGAAGAGGGAATCCAGAGCCGTTCGCAGGCTGGCCCTGAATGCCCCTTCGGCGGGCATGACGCGCAGGTTCGCCATCGCGCTCGCCACGTGGCGCGCAGGCAAAGGGATACTGATTGCTCGGGCCGGTTCTCGGCAGCGGCCGAAGGCCGCGTCCGGGCTTCAGTCCATGCGGGCCACGACCTGCTCGAGCGAGGCGAGGAATCGCTGCCACCCGAATTTGGCGCCCTGGTAGGCCTGCTCTTGATCCGGCCGGAAGCCCGACTGCTCCATGCGCAGGTGGGTCCCCGTGCTCGTCGGCGTCAGAGTCCAGGTGACGATGCTTTCGAGGCCATAGGCCGCCCAGCTATAGGACAGCCTCTTGTTCGGCTCGACGGCCTGGACCCGGCAGTCGACAGCGCCCCAATCGGCGGTAAGACGAAAACTGTGCCCCAGGACGGGCTTGAAATCGTTCTTCATGAGCCACTCCTCGAGCAGGTGTGGCTGGGTCAGAGCGCGCCAGATCTTTTCCGGCGGGTGCGGGATCTTGCGTTCGATAACGACGGAGCGGGTCTCGGTCGAGGTTTCGCTCATTGGTCCATCCTTTTCAGCAGATCTTCGAGGCGGTCGAATCGGCTCTGCCAAAACCCGGCCATCTGGCTTGTCCAGTCGATCAGCGGGGCAAGCGCACCAAGCTGTGCGCTGTAGTGAGTCTTGCGCCCTTCATGGCGGTCGCGGACCAGCCCGGCCTGCTTCAGAATGCCGAGATGCTTCGACACCGCCGGCTGCGAGATCGTGGACCGGGCCGTGAGCGCTCCCACGGTCTGCTCTCCCTCGCGGCATAGCTGCTCGAAGAGCGCCCGACGAGTCGGATCGGCCAAGGATCGGAAGAGAGAGTTACGGAGGTCTGGCATCGCAATCGATAACCTAATGCTATTGACCAATCCATAACCGATTGGATATGTATCGGTCAAGCAGAATTCGGGAGCCTCACATTGATTCTGGTCACTGGCGCTACTGGATATGTCGGCGGTGCGATCTTGCGCAGGTTGAGTTCGCTAGAGGTCGAGACCGTCGCGATGGTTCGCGACGCCAAGGCCGCAGGCCGGCGACTGCCGCCCGGAACCCCGCTTCGGGTTGGCGACTATGAGGACAGCTCGGCGCTGCGCCGCGCATTCGCCGGTGCCGATCAGATCATCCTCGTATCGAGTGACGGCGATGCGCGCGCGGTCATGCGCCATCACGCAAACGCCATCGCTGCGGCCGCCGAAGCCTGCCCCTCTCGCATCATCTTCATGAGCATCATCGATATCGATCCGGACTCGCCATTCTACTATGCGCCCGTCTACCGGGATGCAGAGCGCCGGCTGGTCGCCAGTGGCGTTCCCTCGACCATCCTGAGATGTGGCCTATATTCCGATTTCATCCTTGATCATTGGCTCAAGCCGGCTATCGAGTCCAGAGAAGTGCTTTTGCCTGCCGGCCAAGGACGGGTGGCGCCGATCTCGCGGGAGGATGTCGCGAGCGCCATCGTTGCCATCGCCTCTCAGCCTAGTACGCGCGGCGAAACCTATGCCGTCACCGGACATCAAGCGCTGACGCTGGATGAGGTCGTCGCCGCGTTCGGCGACGTTGCAGGTCGGCCAATGCGATATTCGGCCTGCCCCAGGAGCGACTACCTGGCCTGGGCCTGGGCGCATCTCGAGGATCCATGGCCTCATGCCTTTTCGACGCTCTGTGAGTCGATAGGCGAAGGGCGCTTCGGCCGCGTTTCGAACGACTTCTCAGAACTCGTGGGCCACGAGCCGGAAAGCCTTTCCCAATATCTGCGCCGCAGTTTCTCCGCCGCGGCACCCAGCAAGGGCTGAGTCTCATTACCCTTTGGCTATGGTATCACGTCGATCTGGCCTCCCGCGCGGGCATGGATCCGAGCGCCTCGGGATAGGCCGCAGCGCCGCATGAGGCGGCACTAGAGCGGCTATCGCGCCCGAAACCGGGACATGATATGCCCGTGGAATCAACGCTCTAGAATATTGATCTGAACCGAAGGCGCATCATGGCCCGCGATCCGCGTTACGACATCCTCTTCGAGCCGGTCAGGATCGGCCCGCTTACCACCCGCAACCGCTTCTACCAGGTGCCCCACTGCACCGGCATGGGCTACCGCGATGTCTCGGCGCTCGCAGCCCTGCGGGAGATCAAGGCCGAGGGCGGCTGGGGTGTCGTCTGCACCGAGCAGGTGGAGATCCATCCCACCTCGGAGATCACGCCATTCATTGAGCTGCGCCTCTGGGACGACGACGATATTCCGGGGCTCTTGCGCATCAGCGAGGCGATCCACCGCCATGGCGCGCTTGCCGGGATCGAGCTTGCCTACAACGGCATGAATGGGCCGAACCTCTATAGCCGCGAGGTGCCCATGGGGCCCTCGCATCTGCCCATCGCCACCTTCACCGCCGATCCGGTCCAGGCCCGCGCCATGGACAAGGAGGACATCGCAGATCTGCGCCGCTGGCACCGCCAGGCAGCGCTGCGCTCCAGGCGCGCCGGCTTCGACATCGTCTATGTCTATGCCGCCCATGGCTTCGGCACGCTGCAGCACTTCCTGTCGCGGCGCTACAACACGCGTGTCGACGAATATGGCGGCAGCCTGGTGAACCGCGTGCGCCTGCTGCGCGAGCTGATCGAGGACACGAAGGAGGCGGTGGGGGAGAGTTGCGCCGTCGCCGTACGCCTCACCGTCGACGAACTCATCGGTCCCGCAGGCATGCATAAGGAAGAGGCGGCGGAGGTGATCGGGCTTCTCGCCGAGCTGCCCGATCTCTGGGATTTCGTGCTCGGGGGCTGGGACAATGATTCCCAGACCTCTCGCTTCGCCGAGGAAGGCAGTCAGGAGCCCTTCATCGCCGGGCTCAAAGCCCTGACCACAAAGCCGGTGGTTGGGGTGGGACGCTTTACCTCGCCCGACGCCATGGTGCGCCAGATCCGAAAAGGGCTTCTCGATCTGATCGGCGCGGCGCGGCCCTCCATCGCAGATCCCTTCCTGCCCAAGAAGGTGGAGGAGGGCCGCCTCGAGGACATCCGCGAATGCATCGGCTGCAACATGTGCATCAGCGGCGACATGACCATGTCGCCCATTCGCTGCACCCAGAACCCGAGCATGGGGGAGGAATGGCGCCGCGGCTGGCATCCGGAGCGTATCCGCCCCAAGCGCAGTGACAGCAGCATCCTGGTGGTGGGGGCGGGGCCGGCCGGCCTCGAATGCACGCGTGCCCTCGGGCAGCGGGGCTATCGCGTCACTCTGGCCGAGGCGGCTGCCGAGCTGGGCGGCCGCGTCGCCCGCGAATGCCGGCTGCCCCACGCCGCAGCCTGGGGCAGGGTCCGCGACCACCGGGTGCAGCAGCTGGCCCAGCTGCCGCAGGTCGAGATCTTCCGCGAGAGCCCGCTGGATGCCGGCCAGATCCTGGAATTCGGCTTTCCGCATGTGGTCATCGCCACCGGGGCCTCGTGGCGGCGCGATGGGATCGCGCGCTACCACCTGGCGGCCATTCCGACCGGCCCGGGCGCGACGATCCTGACGCCGGATGATCTCATGGATGGCGCGCGACCGGGGGGCCGCGTCCTGATCTATGACGACGATCACTACTATATGGGCGGGCTGATCGCCGAGCTCCTGGTCGCGGAAGGGGCGATGGTGACCCTGGTGACCCCAGCCTCGGAGGTCTCGAACTGGGCCCGCAACACCTTGGAGCAGCACAAGATTCAGGCCCGGCTCCTGACCCTCGCCGTGGCCATCGAGACCAACCGGGCGCTGGCCCGGATCGAGGCGGGCAAGGTGGAGACGGCTTGCATCTTTACAGGCCATCGGCGGAAGCAGGCGGCCGATGCCGTCGTGCTCGTCACCGCGCGCCTGCCCCGGGAGGCGCTCTACCGGGATCTGCTGGCCCGGCGCACCGATTGGGCAGGAGCGGGGCTCTCCTCCGTCAGGGCCATCGGGGATGCCTGGGCACCTTCTACGATCGCCGCCGCCGTCCATGCCGGCCGGCGTTATGCCGAGGAGTTCGAGGAGCCACGCTCCCCTGATGCGATGCCCTTCCGGCGCGAGGTGACGGCGCTTGCCGCGCCCTAGCACCCGGAGAATCCAGGCTTTACGCACCTTAGGGCCAGTGTCTTATAGTGTTTTCGAGACTCGAGCCGGGGAGTAACGGGGATGCGTCGGCTGTTTCTGGCCGTCGGAACTGTCTTGATGGCCGTCAGCCTGGCAGCGGCGGGTCGCGCGGCGACATCGCCGATTCACGTGACAATCTTGCATTTCAATGACGCCTACGACATCGCACCGCCGTCGGGCCAGGGGGGCTGGGCGGAGGCCGCGACCCTGATCCACCTCTCGCGGATCCACGACATCAACACCATCGTCACATACGGCGGCGATCTGATCTCGCCCTCCTTCATCTCGAGCCTGACCCAGGGCGCCCATATGATCGCCCTGATGAACGATATCGGCGTCGACTATGCCGGCTTCGGCAGCCATGACTTCGACTTCGGGCCCGAGGTTCTGGCGCAGCGCATCGCGGAATCCAAGTTCGTCTGGCTCGCCACCAACATCCGCGATGCCGACGGCAAGCCCTTTGACGGGGTGCATGCGGTCGCCCTTCGCCGGATCGGGCCGGTGACCCTCGGCTTCTTTTCGCTGCTATCCCCCGAGACGGCAAACGAATCCAGCCCCGGCCCCGGCATCAATTTCTTGCCGCCCGAGCTGGTCGCGACGGAGGCGGTCGCCAAGCTAAGGGGCGCCGGAGTCGACGTCGTCATCGCCCTGACACATCAGCCTCTCGACGCCGACAAGGCGCTGATCAAGGCGGTGCCTGGCATCGACCTCGTGCTGGGGGGCGACGAGAAGGAGCCGCTCGCCATCGAGCAGGACGGGGTTCCGATCCTGAGGACCGGGATCAATCTGAAATATCTGGCGAAGGTCGAGATCGTCATCGACAAGCAGCCGGGAGCCGCGGCCAAGGTCTCGATGACCTATCACCTGGTGCCGACGGCGGGTGTCAAACCCAACGCCAAGATCGGAGCCGAGATCGCCCTCTATGAGACGGATTTCGAAAAGGAGCTGGCCCAGCCGGTCGCCACCCTCTCCAGCCAGCTCGACAGCCGGCTGGCCACGGTGCGCGGCGAGGAAAGCAGCATGGGCGACCTCATCGCCGACGCGATGCTGGCTGGCAGCGGCGCCGACGCGGCCATCATGAACGGCGGCGGCATCCGCGGCGACCGGCTCTATGCCGAGGGCTCCCAGCTGACGCGCCGGGATATCCAGCGGGAGCTGCCCTTCGACAACCGTCTCATCGTGGTGGAGCTGCCCGGCTCGGCCATCCTGGGCGCGCTGGAGAACGGGGTGTCGCAGGTTGCGACCCAGGCGGGACGCTTCCCCCAGATCGCCGGCATCTCCTTCACCTTCGATCCCGGCAAGCCTGCGGGCAAGCGGGTCTCCAAGGTCACCATCGACGGCAAGCCCATTGATCCGAAGAAGATCTATCGTCTGGCCATCAACGATTACATGGCCCGCGGCGGCGACGGTTATGACATGCTGGGCAAGGCCAAGCGGCTCGACCTTCCCGGCACCAGCCGCCCGTTGACGGAGGTCGTCGTCGACTATCTGAAGGGCAAGGGCGAGATCGCGATCGAACCGGGCGAGCGCATCCATCGCATCCAATAGGCGCGTATGACCCAGCCGCTATACCGCAACATGACGGCCGATCAGCTTCGGCTGCAATACAACCCCAGCCGCAGCATGCCCGAGGCCCCGCAGCTCTTTCAGGGCTGGAAGGACCGCAGCGCAGCCTTTCGTGCCGCCGCCAAGGGCGAGCTCGACATCGCCTATGGTGAGCACCCGGCCGCCCGGTTCGATCTCTTCCTTCCCGAGACGCCGTCGCCGCGCCTCCATGTCTATATCCATGGGGGATACTGGCAGGCCTTCGGCAAGTCGGATTTCAGCTTCATGGCGGAGGGGCTGACGCGAGCCGGCATGGCGGTCGCGGTGCTGGGCTATCCCCTCTGCCCGACGGTCGCCATCCCCGGCATCATCCGCCATGCGCGCCTCGCCCTCTCCTTTCTCTGGCGTGAGGGCGAGCGGCTGGGGCTCGCGCGAAACAAGATCCAGATCTCGGGCCATTCCGCCGGCGCCCATCTCTGCGCCATGCTGCTGGCGACCCTCTGGCCCAAATTCGAGGCCGACCTCCCGGAGGAGATCATCGACAGCGCCGTGCTGATCAGCGGCGTCTACGACCTCGAGCCGTTGCGCTTCATCGAGACCGGCAAGGCTCTCAGGCTGACGCCGGAGCTG
>DATFRE010000435.1:0-9114 GCA_035263545.1 Dongiaceae bacterium | reverse complement strand
GTCGGCAACCTGCCATCCGGCTTGCCCCATTTGGTATCGCCTCGCCTCGATCCCGCCATCCTGTGGGAGCTTGCCCCCGGCGCGCTCGCGATCGTCCTGGTCGGCTATGCCGAGGCGCTGGGCGGCGCGAAGGCCGCCGCGATGCAGGGCGGCGGCGATATCGACCCCAACCAGGAGCTGGTGGCACACGGGCCCGCTAATATCCTGAGCGGCCTGTTCGGCGGCTTTCTCGTGGTCGGCAGCCTGTCCAAGACCTCGGTCGCCATGGCGGCCGGCGCCCGGACCCAGCTCGCCAACCTCGTTGCCGCCCTCTTCTGCTTCCTGACTTTGGTCCTGCTGACGCCGCTCTTCCGGGGCATGCCCCATCCAGCGCTGGCCGCGATCGTCATCGCGGCGATGTTGCATTTGTCGAAGCCCGCCTATCTCCGCAGCCTTATCGACCGCCGCCGGCTCGAATTTGCCATCGCCGCGACGGTCATCGCCGGCGAACTCGTCCTCGGCGTGCTCCAGGGCATCGCTCTCGGCGTAGTGGTGTCGCTGCTGTTGTTGATCTATCGCGCCAGCCATCCGGAGGGTGTGATGCTCGGCCAGCTGCCGGGCACAGAGGCCTATCGCGATGTCGAGCGGCATCGCGATGCCCTCACCTTCCCGGGGATGCTGATCTGGCGCGTGGGCGGTGATCTATTCTTCGCCAGCATCGGCCGCGTCATTGACGGGCTGAAGAGCGCTCTGGCCGCAAGCCGGCCACCGGCGAAGCACGTGCTGCTCGACGCCGAATCGGTGAATTTCATCGACACCACCGCCAGCGACGAGCTCCTGCGGTTCATCAAGGAACTGCAGGGGCAAGGGATCACCCTCGCCTTTGCCCGCCTCCGCGACGAGGTGCGCGAGCGCATGCGGCTCGGAGGGATCGAGGCGGCCATCGGTCCCGCCAATTTCTACGAACGCATCACCGATGGTGTGCGGGCCTGGCAGGCCACGGGAAATCCGCAAAAGAACGGCTGAATCGCCGGGCGCCCTGAAAGCTGCCCGATTTCAGCAGCCATCAAATGCGCGTGAGCCCATTATTCCCGCGCGGAAATATCGCTACCATCTCTTCCTCATCCCAGGCTAGCGAGACCGGGATGGAGGACGGAGATCGACATCATGAACAGACGATTGCTGCTCCTGGGCGGTGCCGCGAGCATTGCCGCCGTACTAGGCGCCCGCTGGTGGGTGGCCGCGCCGAAGGCTGATCAAGCCGGCGGAACCTTTCCCGTCACCCATACCGATGCCGAGTGGCAGAAGCTCCTGACGCCGGATCAATACGCGGTGCTGCGGGAGGCGGCGACCGAGACGCCCTTCACCAGCCCACTGCTGCATGAGACGCGCAAGGGAACCTTCGACTGCGCGGGCTGCGATCTGGCGCTGTTCTCCTCGGACACGAAATTCGACAGCGGGACTGGATGGCCGAGTTTCTGGGCGCCGCTGAAGGGTGCCGTCGGCACGACCGAGGACACTTCCTTCGGCATGACGCGCACCGCCGTCCATTGCAGCCGGTGCGGCGGCCATCTCGGCCATGTCTTCGACGATGGCCCGCCCCCCACGGGCCAGCGCTATTGCATGAACGGCGTCGCCCTCACCTTCAAGCCAGCGACCGCCTGAGAGGAGCCGAACGATGACCGAAAAGACGACGAACCCTCGTACGCCCCGGCGCCTCGGCGTGGCCGCGCTTCTCGTGGGACTCCTCCTTCTCGGCGGGCTGGGCCTGCGGTCCCTGCCGGCGGCCGCGGACTCGCCGGCTCTTCCGGCGCCGGCCGCCGATGAGCCAACCGGCCAGGCAGCCTCCGAGACCACGGTGCTCGCCGGCGGCTGCTTCTGGGGCGTCCAGGGTGTCTTCCAGCATGTGAAGGGCGTGACCCGCGCCGTGTCCGGCTATGCCGGCGGCGAGAAGGACACGGCGCATTACGAGATGGTGGGCACCGGCGAGACCGGTCATGCGGAATCCGTCCAGATCACTTTCGACCCACGTCAGATCACCTATGGCCGCATCCTGCAGATCTATTTCTCTGTCGCTCATGATCCCACGGAGCTGAACCACCAGGGACCGGACGAAGGCACCCAGTACCGCTCGACCATATTTGCGGCGAATGCCGAGCAGGCACAGGTCGCCAAGGCCTATATTGCCCAGCTCGGCCAGGCTCATCTCTTCAACGCCCCGATCGTCACCACCATCGAGCAGGGCCGCAGCTTCTACCCGGCGGAGGACTATCATCAGGATTTCCTGACCCGGAATCCGGACTACCCCTACATCGTCTATAACGACCTGCCGAAGATCGAGGAGCTGAAGCGTCTCTTCCCCGATCTCTACCGGCCCAATCCGGTCCTGGTGATGGCGAGCCCGTCGAACTGAGAAGCGTCCTACCCTCTTCCGCGCTTTGAAGCGGGAGAGGGAAAATAGAGACGCCGGCTTCGCCTGGGGTTTGCGCTAGTCAGAATCTCCCACGTCGGAATCGCCGGGCGTCGGCGGGGCGAGCGGCGTGAAGAGGCAGCGGTCAGGCTTGATGTCGATCAGCGGCGTGCCGTCGAGGCAATCGAGCCCGCGCACATAAAGTGTGAGTCCCTCGGTGCGGATCAACTCGACCAGCGATGTCCCGATGGGATTGGGCCTGACGGGCGAGCGCAGCGCGAAGGTGCCGCGCGTCGCCCCGTCATCCCGCGGGCTCTGGAGCACCAGATCGCGCCGCGACCGGTGCAGCCAATAGAGCACCTCGAGCCGGGCGAAGTCTTCGACGCCCTTCAGCGCCTCGGCCCAGGGCTCGAAGATCTCGATGCGGCAGGTAGGCCCGTCGAGGCGGCCCTGCCGCGGGCAATCCATGCGCGTGGTCCAGGGCGTGCGAATGCGCCCGATGAAGATGAGCCCGGCATCGGTGGCGTCGGGCCAGTCGACGACCTTCTCCGCCGCCCGGAGCTCGTCCTCCCGGACCATGGCGGGCTCAGTCTTCGACCGCCACGAGCACGTCGGAGGCCTTGATGACGGCGATTGCGGCTTTGCCCTTGGCGAGCTTCAACTCGTCGACGGCCTCATTGGTGATCGAGGCGGTCACTACCGCATTGCCGATATCGATGCGGACATGCGAGGTGGTGGCGCCCTTGACGACCTCGGTGATGGTGCCCTTCAGCTTGTTGCGCGCACTGATCTTCACGGCAGGATCTCCTTTGGCTGGGGTTACGTCTCACGAGGGACAGCTTTTGTAAGGCCGATAACCCGTCGAGCGGCGAGAGCAGCCGAGGCTCTGACCTGGTCTGCATCATGCTGGACGTCTTTCGGGATGACGCACGGGCGGGCTGCATAGCGAGAACCCGTTGGTGGCCCTTTGCGCCGCCAGGAACGAAGTGAGCCCCGCACTGCGCAGGGGCACATAGGGTTTCATGGCTTGGCGGCTCAAGCGTTTGACGAGCTGCATCGCGTCGTGGCTGACGCAATCGACCGGGAAGAAGACGATGCTCGCCTGGCTGATGAGCCCGGCTAGCTGGGGGCTTCGGTCCTCGATGCCGCCGTCGTGATGCAGCAGCTTAGCCGCGAAACGCGCTGCGATCTCCCGCAAGCCGGCGACATGGCCGGGCTTGCCGCCGACATAGAGCACCGTGCGGCCCTGCAAGGGGCTCGGCGCCTCACTCCCGTCCACCGGGACGATCGCGGCCTGCCCAGCGAGGACGGCTTCCGCCGCCTCGAGCTCGGCTCGCAGCATCTGCTCCCGCCGCTCCAGGGTCGCACGGTCCGAGCGCTCCCAGGCCAGGCGCTCCTCCGCGGCCCGCAGCCGCTCCTCGATCCGTTGGCGATGGGCGCTCTCCGAGGACAGGCGGCGCTCCAGGCTGGCGACGAGGCCCGCAAGCGTCTCATCGGCCCGTTCCGGCCCCGTACCGGCGCGGCGCGCCACGGCGCTGGCGAGCAGCGCGTTCAGATCGCGGATCTTGGCCTCACGCGCCAGGACGGCGTCGCGGATCTGCTCCTGCTGGCGCAGTACCTTCTCGCGCAGGCCTGCATTCTCCTCCTCGATCTGGCGTAGCCGGCGGATATCGGCGCGCCCCGCCGCTCCCACAAGATGGGAGAGCATATGGACCTCGCCGAAGGCCCGCTTGACCAGGGCCGGACCGGTGAGGGGATGGGTCAGCAGCGCCCAATAGGCGCCCGGTATCTCGCCCCGCTGCACGGCCTCGGCCCAGAGCGCAGCGACCTCGGATTCCGTCTTCGCCCTGGCGAACTGGTTGAGGACGGTCTTGTGCCGGCGATCCAGGGTCTTGTGCAGGAGCTTGCCGGCAGCATCCTTCTGGCTCGCCAGAGTGACGCCATGCTTGTGCAGATCATGCTCGGAGAGGGCGGGAATGGCGGCGATGTTGAGTTTGCCCAGTAGCTGGCGGAGATCACCGGTGGTGAGGCAGGTGCCCACGATCGAGCAGTGGAGGCTCGAATTCAGCTCATAGATCCTGTGGCGGCGCTTCGCCGCCGGCTCGGCGGGGGAAGCGGTGACCAGCTCCAGCCGGCGCCCGAGCAGGGAACCGGAGATCAGGCTCTCCCGCCGCGTCGCCGCTGCCGGCGACAGCACGGCTGCGAAGGGCTCGCCGGTTCTCTCGATGGCCATGGAAGGGTTTCCTGCTCGATCGAAGCGTTATATTCACAGGAATATATCGTTATCATGAACCGCCTACAAGCCGCCCACCGTGCGCGAGGGCACGAAAGCCGATAGCATGGGCCGGATGCCGACCCGCAGACCAACAAGCGCCGCAGCACCTTGCGAGCCTCCGTCCTCACGACTGGCGGAGGCCGAGGCCTTTATTGCTCGTACCTATGGCACTGCCGCCGGCAGCGAGGAGATCGGCCTTGGCGAGGCTCTCGGACGCATCCTCGCCCGCGACCTGATCGCCGGTACGGACCTGCCGCGCTTCGATGCCGCGGCGGTTGACGGCTATGCGGTGCGGTCCGGGGACCTGGTGCAGGGCAAGATCGCGCGGATGACGGTCATCAGCCGCTCGGCAGCCGGCCATCCCCTGAACAGAGAGATCGGGCCCGGCGAGGCGGCGCGGATATTCACCGGGGCGGCAGTGCCGGCCGGTGCCGATCTCATCCTGATGCAGGAGGATTGCCGGCTCGACGGCGGCCGCCTCATCGTCCCGCCGGCAGCGGTGGGCCGGGCCAACATCCGGCGCAAGGGCGAGGATGTCGCCAAGGGCGCGACGGCGATCGCGAAGGCGACGCGGCTGGGTCCCGGCCATCTGGCCCTCGCCAGCGCCCTGCATGACGCGACGATCTCGGTCTACCGGCGCCTGAAGGTGGCCTTGTTCTCCACCGGCGACGAGTTGCGAGGGCCTCGGGAGGAGATCGGCCCGGGGCAGATCGCCGATGCCAATCGCCCGATGCTGCTTGCCATGCTGGCAGGCATGGGCTGCGCGGTCGAGGATCTCGGCATCCTGAAGGACGAGCCCGAGGCCCAGATCACCGCCCTGATCGAGGCGGCCCGTCGCAGCGACCTCATCGTCACCACCGGCGGTGCCTCGGTGGGGGATGAGGATCACCTGACGCGCGTGATCCGCAGGCGCGGCTATCTCGAGATCTGGCGCCTCAAGATCAAGCCGGGCAAGCCGGTCGGCATCGGCGATATCGATGACTGCCCGATCCTGGCGCTTCCCGGCAATCCGGTGGCCGCCGTCCTCACCTTCCTGATGCTGGGCACCCCGCTGGTCGCGCGGTTGGCGGGGGCGGGCGATCTCAAGCCGCCGATCATGCGCTTCCCCGCGCATCGGCAGATCACAAAGCCTCCTGGCCGCTGGGAGGCCCTGGCTGCCCGCCTCGTCCATGAACCTGGCCGGCCTACCGCCGTCGAGCCCCTGGCGAAGGCGGGCTCCGCGATGCTGACCGCGCTCGCCGGCGCCGAAGGCTTCATCACGCTGCCGGAGGAGACCGAGCGGGTTCAGGCCGGAGAGACCGTCGAGTTCGTCCTGCTGCGGCGCCTCTGATGGTTGGCTTGGCTGAGGTCTCCAGCTTGCCCCTACGCCATATCGCATGATCAACCCGAAGCCACGGCCCTGCGAGGAGCTGCTCGCGCAATCCGTCAGGGGCAAGGCCGCCTGCAGCAGACGCCAAAAGCCCTGGGTGCTGGCCGCGACGGTGCTGGGCTCGACCATGGCCTATGTCGACGAATCGGTTGTCAATGTCGCGCTTCCTGTCATGGAGCGGGACCTCAACGCTTCACTGGCGGCGATGCAATGGGTCGTCAATGCCTACACGCTCTGCGTCGCCGCCCTGGTGCTGCTGGGGGGAGCCGCCGGCGACCAATACGGGCGGCGCAGGATATTCGCCCTCGGGATCGCGATCTTCGCTGTAACCTCTCTCGGTTGCGGGCTTGCCTCGAACGTTCTCCTGCTTATCGCCGGGCGCATCGCGCAGGGTCTGGGGGCGGCACTCCTGATTCCCTGCTCGCTCGCGATCATCGGCGCGGCCTTCGACGAAGATGAGCGCGGCAAGGCCATCGGCGTCTGGTCGGGATCCACGGCCATCGCCTCGGGCCTGGCGCCGCTCCTGGGCGGCTGGTTCGTCGACCATTGGTCTTGGCGGGCGATCTTCCTGATCAATCCGGTCCTGGCTCTGCCGACGCTGTGGATCGCGTTTCGCTACCTCCCCGAAAGTCGCGATTCCGAGGCGCGCTCTGGGCTCGACTGTCGGGGCACGCTTCTGGCATTCAGTGGCCTTGCAGCCTTGGTCTATGGCCTGATCGCCGCGTCGGGCCTCGGCTGGTCGAACGGGATCGTCATCGCGTCGCTTTTGGGGGGAGCGCTTCTGCTTGCCGGCTTCATATGGCAGGAGAAGCGGAGCCCGGCCCCGTTGATGCCGCTCAGCCTGTTTCGCTCGCGAGCCTTCAGCGGGGTCAATCTGCTGACCTTGCTTCTCTATGGTGGTCTCAGCGGGGCTTTCTTCTTCCTGCCCTTCCTGCTGATCGAGCTGCACGGCTATTCGGCGCTGGGTGCCGGCGCGGCATTTCTACCCTTCACGCTCATCATCGCAGTCCTGTCCCGCTGGTCCGGAGGCCTGCTCGACCGTTTCGGCGGGCGCCGGCCGCTCATACTCGGACCCGCCATCGCGGCCCTGGGTCTGCTGCTGCTGGCCGTGCCTGCGATCGGCGGCTCCTATTGGGCCACCTTCCTTCCGGCCATGATCGTGACCGGCATCGGCATGGCCGTGACCGTTGCCCCGCTTACCACGACCGTACTGAACGCCGTCACGCCGCGCCATACGGGGGTCGCTTCCGGGATCAACAATGCCGTCGCATCGGTCGCGGGCTTGTTGACCGTCGCGTTGCTGGGGACCGTGGCCATCGCGGCCTATGACCGATCCCTCGACCATCAGCTGGCCCTGGTCGGAGCATCGGCCGAGATCCGGCATGCCGTCGATGCCATGCGCGGCAGCCTCGTCGCTACCGTGGCGCCGGGGAGCCTTACGCAAGAGGCCGCGCAGATCGCGCGTGCCGTGATCGATGCCTCCCTGCTCGAGGCGTTCCGGCTGGTCCTGCTCGTCGCTGCGGCGATGGCGCTTGCGGGGGCGATCTTCGCGGCGCTCACGATCCGGCCGGACGAGGCGGGCTCGCACCAGCGGGAAAAGGCGCCCGCCTGAAGGCAGCGCCGGGGCCAGTCATCGGGTGTGATCCCGGTTTTCCAGCAGTAATATGAACGGGGGGCCCGCGGGATGCAGGTATCCGGCGACGGTCACCGCCAAACCGAAGGGGGAGCTGTGAGATGAAGAGGCCACGGCGCGCGCGAGCAACGGCGCGGAAGCACAAGGATGCACGGAGCAGCCAGGTGATGCGGGATGCCCTGGTGGCTTCGCTTGGCCGCGAGGTGAAGAAGGGCAAGCGAACCACCCGGCTGCAGGCCGTGGCCGACAAGCTCGTGGATCTGGCGCTGAAGGGCGATTACTACGCGGTCAAGGAGATCTTCGACCGCATCGACGGCTAGGTCCGGCCGGTATCCGGCAGAACGGCCTCGAGCGCTGCCAACAGCGCGCTCGATTGATTTGGCTGGACCCGCCCGCTATCCTCCGACAGGGGAGGCATGCGACTTTGCCCTTTTCGCCGCGAGCGGGACGTCGAGTCGCCATGCAGGGCGTGCGTATCTCGAGAGGATGGCCGGCAAGTGCCCGGCCCGTGGCGATCGGTTGCGAGCACGTCTTTCGGTTCCCATCGAGGGCAGACGGGAGGACGTCCTATCGGCAATGCCTGCGGTGCCCGCTTCCTCATCCGTGATAGCCGCGTGAGCCGGCGGTCATGCTGCGCCGCCGCCTGATCCTGCCCGCTGTCGCGGTCGCTCTCGTTTTGCTTCTGGTTCTAACAGGGCTTGGCATCTGGGCGGGACGCCTCATCGTATCGATCGCCTCCACTCAGCTGATCCTGCAGATGAATGACACCGTCCGTCGCGATGTGGACGACATGACCCAATCCGCAGACAGGGCGCTCAGCCGGATGATCAACGGCTTCTCCTGGCACGACATTCCCCTCGGCGATCCGGCCGCGGTCGGGCGTGAGCTTTATGGCCAACTGCGCGACGAACGCCATGTGCAGTGGCTGGCTTTCGGCAACGAGGCGGGCGGCGTGCTCGATGCCGGCCGGTTGGGGAACGGGACGCTCGTCTTCCTGATGACGGACGACTTCCGCCCCGGCGTGTTTCGCGAGTACGAAGCCCTGCCCGACGGCCGGATGGGCAAGCTACGCAAATCAGGCGTCTATCTCGATGCGCGCAAAAAGCTCTGGTACACGCGGGCAAGGGATACGGGCAAGCGGTATTGGAGCGAGCCGTTTCTCGGTTCCGGTGAACCCGTCCTTGGCTTGGCGCTTTCGGCGCCGGTGTTCAACAAGGACGGGAGCTTCGCAGGCGCATGCGACATAAACCTGATCCTGACGGCACTGTCCAACTTCATGCAGTCTTTGCGTCTCGGCGACCATGGGCGGGCCTTCATCCTCGACACGACCGGGCAGCTGATCGCCGGGTCGGGAGGAATGTCGCCGGTCGTCACCGCCGCCGATGGCACCGAGCAGCGCCTGCAGGCGTCGGAGGCCGGCGATCCCCTCATCCGGGAGACCGCTCGTT
>DATFRE010000434.1:0-3744 GCA_035263545.1 Dongiaceae bacterium | reverse complement strand
CGGTCCGCTTCTGCCTGCGCGGCATCGGCTTGACCGAGGAGGCGATCGAACGCTATTGCAACGGCGGCCCTGGGACCGTCGCCGCCATTGCCGGCGCAATGAAGAAACATCCGACCCCTGGCACCGAAGCCGAGGCGCTGTCCGTTGCGGCTGCCATGGCGACCAGCCATGACGGCCCCGAGGAACATCGCGCGGCGGCGGAAGCTGCTGGCCGGGCCAGGTAGATCAGAGCCGACCGAGGAGCAGTCGACGCATGGATATGCCCCTTCCGAAGAAGATCTCGCCTGAGACGATCTCGGATCCGCTGGCCGTCCAGCGCCCGAAGGGGACGCGGGGCGGCCTGATCATCCGTCTGATCTTCGTCGTGCTGCTGGTGGCCGCGGTGCTCGGCGGGCTCTACTACTTCGAAAAGTTCAAGGAGGGCATGATCGCCCAGATCTTCGCCATGGCCCCGCCGCCGACGCCGGTGGCCGCCGTCGAGGTCGTGACCAAGGCCGTCCCGAACTATCTCGATGGCATCGGCAGTATCCGCGCCGTCCATCAGGTGACCATCTCGCCCGAGGTGAGCGGACGGGTCGTCAAGATCATGTTCGAATCCGGCCGGTCGGTGCAGGCCGGCGACCCCCTGCTGCAGCTCAATGACGAACCGGAGCAGGCGGATCTCACGAACTTCCAGGCCCAGGCCCGCCTCGCCCAGGTGACGCTGGATCGCAACCGCAAGCTCGCGACCCAGCAGTTCACGGCCCAGCAGACCGTGGACCAGAATCAGAGCGACCTCGCCGTGGCCCAGGCGGGCATGGCGCGCGTCAAGGCGGTCATCGCGCAGAAGCTTGTCCGAGCCGCCTTCGCGGGTGAGCTCGGCGTGCGCCAGGTCGAGGTCGGGCAATATCTCAGCGCCGGCACGCCCATCGTCACCTTGACGAACCTCGACACCCTCTATGTCGACTTCACTCTGCCGGAGCAGGAGCGCGCCAAGCTTTCGGTGGGACAGATGGTCGAAGTCCGGGTCGACGCCTTCAAGGACCGCCTGTTCCAGGCCAAGCTCACGACCATCGAGCCGCAGCTCGATCCCGAGATGCGCTCGATCATGCTGCAGGCGACCCTGGACAATCCGGATCACCTTCTGCTGCCAGGCATGTTCGCGGCGGCGCGGGTGATCCTGGCCGCCCAGCCCAATGTCATGGTCCTGCCGGAGACCGCCGTCGACTACAGCGCCTATGGCGTGTCGGTCTATGTGCTCACGCCCACGACCAAGGGCACGGATGGGCAGCAGATCTATAAGGCGGAACAGACCTTCGTGAAGACCGGTCCGCGCCGCAACGGCATGATCGCCATCACCGAAGGCCTGAAGCCGGGCGATCTGGTGGTCAGCGAAGGGCAGGTGAAGCTGCAGAGTGCCGGCCCCGACGTGGTCGTCACCGGAACGGGCTCTCTCCAGACGCCGGCGACCACGCCCATCAACTGACGCCGCGATCGTAATCGAAGAGGGCCGTCATGCGCTTCACCGACATTTTCATCCGGCGGCCGGTCCTCTCCGTCGTCGTCAGCCTGCTGATCCTGCTCATCGGCGCGCGCTCGCTCTACAGCCTGCCGATCCGCCAGTATCCCCAGCTCTCCAACACGCTGATCACCATCACCACCCTCTATCCGGGCGCTTCCAGCGACCTGATGCAGGGCTTCATCACCCAGCCCATCGCCCAGGCGGTCGCCACCGCCGAGGGCCTCGACTACCTGACCTCCAATTCGATCCAGAGCACCAGCACGATCCAGGCCTACATCAAGCTGAACTATGACCCGAACAAGGCCATGACCGACATCATGGCCAAGGTCCAGCAGGTCAAGTACCGGCTGCCCAAGGAGGCCTACGACCCGGTCATCACCAAGGCGACCGGCGACACGACGGACCTGATGTATATCGGCTTCTCCAGCCCGCAGCTCTCCGGCGCCGCGATCACGGATTATCTGAGCCGCGTCGTGCAGCCCCTGCTCAGCACGGTGGATGGCGTCGCCGAGGCCGAGATCCTGGGCGGCAAGACCTTCGCCATGCGGGTGTGGCTCGACCCGCTGAAGATGGCCTCGCGCGGCGTCACGGGTGCGGATGTGGCGGCGGCGATCCAGGCCAACAACTTCCAGTCGGCGCCGGGCCAGGCCAAGGGCTATTTCACCGTCATCAACGTGACCGCCGAGACCGCGCTGACGAGTCTCGATGAGTTCAAGCAGATGACGGTCAAGGCCGGGGGCGGCAGCCTGGTGCATCTGCAGGACATCGCCACGGTGGATCTGGGCGCGGAGAACACCAACTCCTCGGTCATGATGAGCGGGCAGGAGGCGGTGTTCATCGGCATCAAGGCGACGCCTGGCGGCAATCCTCTCTCGATCGTGCAGGGCGTGCGCGAGCTCCAGCCGACCATCGAGCGTGGCCTGCCACCGACGGTGAAGATGAACATCGTCTACGACGCGACGAAGTTCATCAATTCCTCGATCAACGAAGTTATCCGCACCCTGGTCGAGGCGCTCGTCATCGTGGTGGTCGTGATCTTCCTCTTCCTCGGCAGCTTCCGCTCGGTCGCCATTCCCGTGGTGACGATCCCGCTCTCCCTGGTCGGCGCCGGCATGATCATGCTGGCGCTCGGCTTCAGCCTCAATCTTCTCACCCTTCTCGCCATGGTGCTGGCCATCGGCCTCGTGGTCGACGACGCCATCGTCGTGGTGGAGAACATCTATCGCCATATCGAGGAGGGGAAGCAGCCCATCGAGGCCGCGATCATGGGTGCCCGCGAGATCGTGGGCCCGGTCATCGCCATGACCATCACGCTGGCGGCCGTCTATGCGCCCATCGGGCTCCTGACCGGCCTCACCGGCACGCTCTTCCGGGAGTTCGCCTTCACCCTTGCCGGCGCCGTGATCATCTCGGGCGTCATCGCCATCACCCTCTCGCCGATGATGTGCTCGGTCCTTTTGACCCGCGAGATGTCGGAGGGGTGGTTTGCCCGCAAGGTCAACCAGTTCTTCTCGGCGATCACCCGCTGGTACGGCCGGCGCCTGGTCTCGTCCCTCAACTACCGGTCGGTGACGATGATCTTCGCTCTGGGCGTCGTGGCGAGCCTGGTCTTCCTCTATACCCATATCGGCTCGGAGCTGGCGCCGGATGAGGATCAGGGCGTCATCTTCGCCATGGGCAAGGCGCCCCAATACGCGAATCTCGACTACACGATGGTCTACAGCAAGGAGCTCGACGACGTCTACCGCTCCTACCCGGAGACGCTCGCGACCTTCGTCGTCAGCGGATTCCAGGGTCTCAACACCAGCATTTCCGGCATGATCCTGAAGCCCTGGGACGAGCGCAAGCGCAGCGCGGAGCAGCTGCGCCAACTCGTGCAAGGCAAGATCTCCGGGATCACCGGCATGAGCATCTTCGCCTTCAACCTGCCGCCTCTGCCGGGCTCGACCGGCGGCCTGCCGGTCCAGATGGTGGTCAGCTCGCCGCTGGGGTTCGATCGCGTCTTCCAGGCGATGGAGCAGATCAAGGAACGGGCACGCAAGAGCGGCCTTTTCATCGTCATCGACAGCGATCTCGCCTTCAACAGCCCCGCCGTGCATCTGGTGATCGACCGGGCCAAGGCCAATGACATCGGCATCACCATGGCCGATGTCGGCTCCACGCTGGCGCTGCTCGTGGGCGAGAACTACGTGAACCGCTTCAATCTCAGCGGCCGGTCCTACGAGGTCATCCCCCAGGTGCCG
>DATFRE010000433.1:0-13491 GCA_035263545.1 Dongiaceae bacterium | reverse complement strand
CCGATTCCGCCGACCCGCGACCAGGTGGTGACCGGGCGCGATCTCTGGATCGAGACTCCGCGTCCCGGCCTGCTCCATGCCCGCGCCGAGCCGGGCATGCGCGTCGCCCAGGGCCAGACCCTCGCCCGCATCCTGGATGTCTTCGGCGACGAGATCGCTCAGATCCGGGCGCCCGCGGCGGGGCTCGTCCTCTGGCGCATCAACCATGGCATGGCGGGCGAAGGCGAGAAGGTCTTCGGCCTCGGCCTGCCGGCGAATGGGCACGGCTGATGGCGAGCTCCGGGAACATCGCCTATGCGAAGATGCATGGCGCCGGCAACGACTTCGTCATGATCGACGGCCGCCAGGGCCTGCCGGCTGACCGGCTGGAGGCGCTCGCCGCCCTGCTCTGCGACCGGCGCCGGGGCCTTGGCGCCGATGGGATCGTCGTTCTCTATCCCGAGATGAACGGCGTCGATTTCGAGATGCGCTATGTCAACGCCTCCGGCCTGCCGGGGGAGATGTGCGGCAATGGCGCGCGCTGCGCGGCCTTCTTCGCCGGAGAGATCGGCCTTGCCGGGAACAAGACGGCCTTCCAGACCGAGGCGGGGCTGGTGCAGGCCGAGATCGCGGGCAGCGCCGTCACCCTCGAAATACCCCCGCCGGCGGAGATCGAGCTCGGTCTCGCGCTCGAGCTGGGCAAGCGCAGGGCCGTTGTTCACAAGCTGATGGTGGGCGTGCCCCATGCCGTGACCTTCGTCGAGGATGTCGCGGCCCATCCGGTCGCGGTGGAGGGACCGATCCTGCGCGCCCATCCCGCCTTTCCCGCAGGCTGCAACGCGAACTTCGTCGAGCTCCGCCCGGGCCATCTGCGCATGCGCACCTATGAGCGCGGGGTCGAAGCCGAGACCCTCGCCTGCGGCACCGGCGCGGTTGCCTCTGCGACCGTCGCCCTGCTGCTCGGTCATGCCGGCACCTCGGTGGAGGTCGAAACCCGGGGCGGCGACCGCCTGAGAATCGGGCTCGACCATGAGCCACCCCTCTTCCGCCGCGCCGTGCTGACCGGTCCGACCGAGGTCGTCGCCCGGGGCGAGATCGACGGGGACTATCTCCGGCGCCACGGCATCCTGTAGGGTTCCTTCCTTCCCATCATCGTTCCACTGGTCCTTTTGCAATGAGCCTCGATGTTGCGCGTATCCGTGCCGAATTCCCGTCCCTGGCGATCACCGATTCCGGGCGGCCTAGAATCTATTTCGACAGCCCCGGCGGAACCCAGACGCCCAAGGCCGTGATCGATCGCACCGTCGATTGCCTGGTGAACTGCAACGCCAATCTGGGCGGACCCTTCGTGACCTCCCAGGCCGCGGGCAGGCTGGTGGACGAGGCGCATGCCGCCATGGCCGATCTACTGGGCGCGACCTCGCCGGCGGAGATCGTCTTCGGCCAGAACATGACCACGCTCACCTTCCACATCTCCCGCTCCATCGCCCGCAATCTCGAGCCGGGAGACGAGATCATCGTCACCCGCATGGACCATGATGCCAATATCGCACCCTGGCTGCTGGTGGCTCGCGACCGCGGCTGCCGGGTGCGCTGGCTCGATTTCGACCGCGGGAGCTTCGAGTTCGATCCGGCGGAGCTGGACCACCTGCTCTGCGAGCGCACCCGGGTCGTCGCCCTCAACTATGCGAGCAATGCGACCGGCACGATCAACGACGTGACCGGAATGACGGCGCAGGTCAGGGCCAGGGCGCCGAAGGCGATGGTCTATGTCGATGCGGTGCAGCTGGCCCCGCACAGGCTGATCGACGTCCAGGCGATCGGTTGCGATTTCCTCGTCTGCTCGCCCTACAAGTTCTTCGGACCGCATCAGGGCGTGCTGTGGGGCCGCGCCGATCTCTTGATGTCGCTCTCGCCCTACAAGGTTCGCCCCGCCGACGACACGCTGCCCTCGCGCTTCGAGACCGGTACCTTGAGTCACGAGGGCATGGCGGGGACGCTGGGCGCGGTCGAATATCTTGCCTGGGTGGGAAAGGAGCTGGCGCCGCAAGTGCCGGCGCGTCCCGGCGAAAGCGAGCGCCGGCGCATGCTCCGTGCCGCTTGGCAGGCTCTCGAGATTCATGAGCGTGGCCTGACCCGTCGTCTCATAGAGGGATTGCAGCGCCTGCCCGGCATCAAGATCCAGGGCATCACTGAACCCGCCGCCTTCGACCGCCGGGTGCCCACGGTCTCCTTCATCCATGACCGGCTGGCGCCGGCGGAGATGTCGGCCGCCTTTGCCCGCGAGGACATCTTCGTGTGGGACGGGCATAACTACGCGCTCGAGGTCATCACCCATCTGGGACTGCTGGAGAGCGGCGGGGTGCTGCGGGTGGGCCTGGCCCATTACAATACGCCCGAGGAGGTTGACCGCCTGCTCGATGTGCTGGGGCAGATGATCCGCCGCAACAGCCCGGCGCAGGAGTGACTGCGCCAGGGCGGCCATGAGCGAGCGCTTTCCCCATCTCTTCTCCCCCTTCCGGCTGCGCGGGATCGAGATCCGCAACCGCATCCTTTCCACGGGCCATGACACGGATCTCGGCCGCCATGGCCTGCCGGGCGAGGCCCTGATCGCCTATCAGCGGGCCCGCGCGAAGGGTGGGGCCGGGCTCATCATCGTGCAGGTGGTGGCGGTGCATGAGAGCGCTCGCTACACCGCGGAGGTGCTGATGGGCACCTCCGACGGCGCGATCCCGGCCTTCCGCCCGCTGTTCCAGGCGATCCGCTCCGAGGGTGCTGCGGCCTTCGTGCAGCTCTTCCATCCCGGTCGCGAGCTTCTCGGCCGGCGCGACGGAATCCTGCGGCCGGCCTATGCGCCCTCCAGCGCGCCCACCGAGCGCTTCCGCATAGCGCCCCGCGCCTTCTCGACCGGCGAGGTCGAGGAGATCATCGAGGGCTATGGCCAGGCGGCGCGGCGCATGGCGGAGGCAGGCGCCCAGGGCGTGGAGATCGTCGCCAGCCATGGCTATCTTCCCGCCCAGTTCCTGAACCCGCTGACCAACCGTCGCGAGGACCGCTTCGGCGGCTCGCCGGAGAACCGCCTGCGCTTCATGGAGGAGGTCGTCGCGGCGATCCGCCGCCACGCGCCGCCGGAGCTGGTGCTGGGCCTCAGGCTCTCGGGCAACGAGTACGAGGCGACCGGAATCGAGGAAGGCGAGATGCTGGCGCTCTGCCGCCGCCTCAAGGACCGCTTCGACTATTTCAACGTGATCGGGGGCACCTCGGCTTCCTCCTCCGGCGCGATCCATATCGTGCCTCCCATGAGCATCGCAAATGGCTATCTGGCGCCCTTCGCCGGCACGCTGAAGCAGGCCATCGGCAAGCCGGTCTTCGTCGCCGGCCGCATCAACCAGCCCCAGGAGGCGGAGCGGATCCTGGCGGAGGGTGCGGCCGATCTCTGCGGCATGACCCGCGCCCTGATCTGCGATCCCGAGATGCCGAACAAGGCGAAGGCGGGGCGCAGCGAGGACATCCGCGCCTGCATCGCCTGCAACCAGGCCTGCATCGGCCATGCCCAGCTCGGAATCTCCATATCCTGCATCCAGCATCCCGAGACGGGCCGCGAGGTCGAATACGGCGCCCGGCCGCGTGCCGCGCGGCCCCGCAAGCTGATGGTGGTCGGCGGCGGCCCCGGCGGCATGAAGGCGGCGGCGGTCGCCGCGGAATGCGGCCATCGGGTCACGCTCTATGAACGCGCCCGACGTCTCGGCGGCCAGGCGCTGCTGGCCCAGCTCCTGCCGCATCGCGTCGAGTTCGGCGGCATCGTCACGAATCTCGCCCGCGAGATGGAGCTCGCCGGCGTCGCCGTGCGAACGGGCGTCGAGGTCACATCTCAGCTGATCGCGGCGGAAGAGCCCGATGCCGTGATCCTCGCCACCGGCAGCCGCCCGCGCCTGCCGTCGATCGAAGGCGGCGAGGGTATCCAGATCCTCCATGCCCATGAGGTGCTGGAGAAGCGCGCGATGACGGGTGCCCGCGTCGTAATCTATGACTGGCTCGCCGACTGGACCGGCGTCGGGCTGGCGGAGCAGCTCGCCGCTTCGGGTGCTCATGTCCGCCTCGCCGTCAACGCGCCTTGCGCGGCCTTTGCCATCCAGAACTACACCCGTGACGCCGCCATCGCGCGCCTCTTCAAGCTGGGCGTCGAGATCATCCCCTTCATGCGGCTCTATGGCGCCGAGGACCGCACCGCCTATTTCGTGCATACGCCGTCGCAGGAGAGCCTGGTGCTGGAGGATGTGGATACAATCATCGTCAACTATCCGGGCGAGCCCGAGAACGGGCTCGGCGCCACGCTGGCGGAACGCGGCATCGACTTCCACCTGGTGGGCGATGCGCTGGCGCCCCGCACGGCGGAAGAGGCTGTCTTCGAAGGTTTGAAAGCGGCGGTATCGCTATGAGCAAGAGACTGATCGTCATCGAGCCGACCGATCCCCGGCGGCCGGAAGTACGCGAGCTGGTGGCCGAGCTCGATGCCTATATGCACGGGCTCTATCCGGCGGAGAGCAATCACCTCGTCGATGTCGAGACCCTGGCGCGGCCGGATGTGAAGTTCTTCGTCGGCCGGGTCGATGGCGAGAGCCTGGGATGCGGTGCCATCATGCTGCGCCACGGCGAGGGCGAAGGCTATGCCGAGGTGAAGCGAATCTTTGTCTCGCCCCGCGCCCGGGGGCTGGGCCTCGGCCGGCAGCTGATGAAGCGGCTCGAGGAGGCGGCGCTGGCCGAGGGGCTCAGCCTGCTGCGGCTGGAAACGGGCCCCCGCCAGCCCGAAGCCTTGGCGCTTTTCGCCGCCCATGGCTTCGCCCGCTGCGGGCATTTCGGCGACTACCCGACCGACGATCCCTTGAGCATCTTCATGGAGAAGCGGCTCTCGGCTTAGGCCGTGTCAGAATGACCCAAGGAAAGAGCCGAGTGCGATTATGGCGGCGAGCGAGATGATCGGCCCGACCATGCCGGCGAAGACGATATCGCGATAGCTCTCTCGGTGCGTCGAGCCGCAGATGGCAAGCAGCGTGACGACAGCGCCGTTATGCGGCAGGGTGTCGAGCGTGCCTGATCCGATCACCGCGACGCGATGGAGCAACCCAGGGTCGAGCCCGATCTCGGCCGCGCGCGCCATATAGGTAGCGCCCAGGGAATCGAGTGCGATCGTGAGCCCGCCCGATGCCGAGCCGGTAAGCGCGGCGAGCACGTTGGTCGCCACCGCGAGCGAAACGAGCGGCCCGCCACCGATGCCGAGCACGGCATCTCGCACGGCGGCAAAGGCGGGCATCGCCGCAACCACGGCGCCGAAGCCGACCAGGCTCGCTACGCTGAGGACCGGCAGAACCGAGGCATTGGCGCCCGCGTCGATGGTCGTGCGCAGCTGGGGAATCCGGCGACGGTTCACCGCGAGAACCGTCGCAATGCCACAGGCGAGGGCCGTCATGACGGACCACACCCCGCCCACGGCGGACAGTGACGTGCCGCCCCAGCGCGCTTCGACGAGAAAGCTAGTGTCCAGCGCGGGCAGCACGAACAGCGACATGGCGAGATTGACACCGATCACGACCACGAGCGGCAGGGCTGCGAGCATCAGCGGCGGCGGCGCGCCGGCGATCTCTCCATGGACGATCTCCGCCGGATCGATTTCGCCGGCCATGGTGGCTCGCTCGCGCAGATTTTCGTCACCGGCAACCTGGCCGGGCGAGACGGGCACGCCATCGCCGAAGCCTTCCCCGCTACGCCTCGCCGCCTCCGCCGCGCGGCCGAGCCACCACAGGCCGAAGCCGAGCATGATCACCGATGCCACCACGCCGAGGCCGGGTGCGGCGAAAGGCGTGGTGCGGAAAACGGGCATCGGGATCGCATTCTGAATGGAAGGCGTGCCTGGCAACGCCGACATGGTGAAGGTGGAGGTGCCGAGCACGATCGCGGCCGGCATCAGGCGCCGGGGAATATTGGCGGACCGGAACAGATTCCGCGCCATCGGCGCCAGCACGAAAAAGGCGACGAAGAGGCTGACGCCGCCATAGGTGACAATGGCGCCGGCGAGCACGACGGCGAGAATGGCACGTCCCGGGCCGAGGCGCCCTATCATGAACTCGGCAATGGCGGTGACGGAGCCGCTGTCCTCCATCAGCTTACCGAACAAGGCACCGAGCAGGAAAATCGGGAAGAACTGGCCGAGGAATGTCGCGGCGCTACCCATGAAGGTCTGGGTCCAATGGGCAAGCAGCGGCTCACCGGCAAAAATGGCCGCCACCATGGCGGCCAGCGGCGCGAGCAGAAGCACGCTCCAGCCGCGGAAGGCGAGCCAGATCAGAAGACCGAGCCCGGCCAGGATGCCGATCAGACCGACCAGGTTCATGGGCTCAGCATTCAGCCAGCAGCAGGTCGATATCGGCGGTCGACCTAGTGCCGATATCATCCGCGTGGGCGGCGAGGAATTCCTCCGCACTGCGGCGGCCCTCGGCCTTCAGCATCATGAGGAAGTCGAGTTCGGCATTGAATTTTGACGACGCGCCGAATTGCGCCAGCCGGTCGGTCATGATCCTGTGCGTGCGCATTTGCGCCCAGCGCGCGCCCTCGCCATGCCCGGGATCGGCCACTTGGCGCAGCAGGGCGATCATGCGCAGCTCCTTCATCAGCGGGGAATTGAAGGAAATCTCGTTGAGGCGATTGAGAATCTCATTTGCTGTGACCGGCGTGTCCGGCCGCTCGCGCGGATTGATCTGCACCAGAATCGTGTCATGCGCATCGCTTTCGCGCACCAGCGGTGTGATGGTGGGATTGCCGGCATAGCCGCCATCCCAGTAGGACTCGCCATCGATCTCGACTGCATGAAACAGCGTCGGCAGGCAGGCCGAGGCGAGGAGAACATCGGGCGTGATCTCTCCGTTGCGGAAGATGCGGCCGCGCCCCGTGTGCACATTGGTCGCGGTGACGAAAAGCTTGATAGGCGAGCCGGCGAGATGATCGAAATCGACGCACTCCGCGAGGATCGTGCGCATGGGATTGAGCCCGAACGGATTGAGACTATAGGGCGAGAACACTCGCGCCATCATCTCCATGGCGATGTAAACGGGCGAGGTGTCGAGCGACCAGCGGCCCATCATCCGATCGGCCGGTGAACGCTGCAGCGGGCTGAACTCTGCGGCCCGCGCCACGCGCCGCCAATAGGCGGCGAGCGCATCGCGCGCGCCCCCCGCGCCGTCGCGCGCCCATCCATCTGCGAGCACCGCCGCATTCATCGCCCCCGCCGAAGTGCCGGAAATCGCCGCGATCTGAAGCCATGGCTCCTCCAGCAGCCGGTCCAGAACGCCCCAGGTGAACGCGCCATGTGACCCGCCACCCTGGAGGGCGAGGTCTATCGGGACCGTGCGCCTCTCGGCCATGCCCCACACCTCCTGACGATGTCGAGAAAAAGATAGCGGCGGTGAGACTTTCTGACTAGGCACGCCAGCGTCTCGTCGCGCAAAAGTCACATGCGGGCAATTCGGCGGAGAAGCGGCTTTCCGACCAGGCCCTCTATCTCATAAAGGGTTGGGTCCGTGCGCATGGCCGTTTTCCAAGTCGAGAGCAGGCATCGTTCGCGAATCAGGTCCTTTTGGCTCAATCCCACAGAGGGACGATGGAGCGTGAGTGCCGAACCGTCTCCGTCTCACTTCACCTTGATGATGTCCGGTAGTCGCCACGTCTTGTCGAAATACGGCTGCGTCGGAGCGTAGAGGCGGAAGTAGGTGAACCATCCCCGGTCTGGCAGCGTCTTGATCCAGTTCTGCTGCGGCTTGCCGACGGGTGGAGTCGGGCCGAAGAAAAGATCCACAGAACCATCGGCGTTGGTCACGACGTCGTCGCGGGACGAGCGGTCGGGATAAGTCCCAGTATCGATCAGGCAGCGCGTTTCGTTGTCATACACGGTGAACGACCAAAATTGCGCCACCGGGGGCTCCTTCGGCACCCGGAGCGTATAGAACTTGCCGCCGTCAAGGCGCTTGCCGTCCTCGTCCTGCGAGGCCTCGAGATAGAGCTGTCCCGCACCGAGCGTGCGCCCCATCATGGCGGTCGACACGCCAACCGCTTCGTAGAACCACCACGAGCGCTCGTCGAGTTGAGTGTGGTTCGCCGCTTCCTGGTTTGTCTGTTCCATATGCAGGGGATACTCCCAGCGCTTGCCCGGCCAGACCACTGCGCCTTCGAACCGTTTCGCGTAGGCGTTGGCGCGCGCCATCAGCTCGCCCACCTTCGAGGCCTCTTCGAGAATCTTCGTCTGCCGCTCGTCGGGTTTGAAGGGTTTGCCCTTCGCGATACCAAGGGGGACGAGAGTCGCAAGCGTGATGCGATCGCGTTCGATCGCTGGCTCCTCATTGATGAGCCGCGCCAGCAGCGCCCAGTAGGCAAGCCCGTCCGGTTGCTGGCCCGACCATTTACGGCCGCGCACATCGACATGTTTGGAGACGTCTTTTGGATTGTCGCGCTGGCTAAATGGGTAATTCCGGAGCCCGCCGAGCACGGCCTTCGCCTTGACGGGATCGGCGTCGAGTCCGCGGTGTCCCGACCAGATATTGTTGGTCGGCGACCGGAATACAAAGTAACCGTCGGGATGAAGTTCGCGGTCGTTGGGGCCGAGGATGAGAAATCTGCCACCTTGCGACTTCTCCGGGCCGAGCGCGCCAGTGTCAGTGAAGGGACGCTGCCAGAAATCGAGAATCCCCCCGGCCGTCGGACCCGCAGGAACCTCGACCACCAGCGGACCGGTTTGGGCGAGATTGGGGAATGCCATCGAGTAAGGCGTGGTGGCGTTCGCCGTCAGCAGGCCCAGCTTGTCCGTGAAGTCTATGTAGTCGACATAGTCGAGGTTCTGCGCGCCAAACTTGTCACGCTGCTCGGTCTGCCACTGCGCCATTGAGACATAGGGGAGCGCCCAGAGATAGGCCTGAACGGCCCGCTGAAAGTCCATTTCCTCGAACAGCTTCGCGACCATCGCGTCTGTCGGATAGCCGTTCCGCACTTCGAGCTTGCCAAGGCGCGTTTCGAGCGTCCCAGTCGTCGGAAGGCGTCCATCGCTCAGGCCATGTCCGGACATTGCTTTCTCCCCTTTGTGCAGATTGCTCGACGCGGTGGCGGGATTATCTGACTCGCACGAAATCGCCCGGTTTCCAGGTGTGGTTGATCGCGTCTTCGGTCGGGCCGTAGAGCCGCAGGATCGCGAAGAAACCTCGGCCCGGCACTGTTGCGAGCCAATTCCCTTGCTTGCCTGCGGGAGACATGGGGCCGAGGTAGATGTCGGTCCCGCCGTCAGCCTCTGATGCTGGCATGTCGCGCGAGCCAAGTGACGGAAACGGCTGTCCGTTGGCGAGGCCCGAGGCGCTCTCGGCTTCGTAAAGTGTGACCGACCAGAAATTGGCGGCAGGAATTGGGCCGGGTAGACTAAGCCTGTACTCGGCGCCGCCCGAAAGCGGCGCGCCGTCGCTGTCGGAAAACGCGATCATATAGGCTGCGCCCTTGCCGGGAGTTTTCGACAGCATGCCGGGACTGATTGAATAGTAGTTGGTGAAGAACCCGATGCGCGCGTCCAAATCGAGATAGTTCCCGGCGACGTTTATCCAGCTCAGATCAAGCGTGTTGCTGGCATCCTTCGGTGTGAGGTTGTCCATCGGATTGACCCAACGGCGGTCCGTGTAGATGCGCAAGGAGCAGCCGCGCAGTGCTTCCTCGAAGCCAACGACGCGGCTCATCGTGTAGCCTGTCCTAGCCGCGCAATCGAGAATGGTCCGCATCTTCTCGTCCGGCGTGAAGGGCTTGTCCTTCACGATGCCGATGGATGCCAGGAGCCCGAGCGAATCCGGCTCGGCGAGATGATCTCCTTCGCTGTCCAGGAGCTGCTTAAGCGCGTCGAAGGCGCTGCCGTCGCTGATCGGCAGCATGTTCGCAGGAACGCCCGACGCATTGGGGAATGTCATTGCATCGGCGGTCGCCTCGCCTCCGAACGGGTAGATCCTCGTCTTCTCTACGACCCGAACAGTTGGGGCCAAATTATTCGGGTCGTCATAGAAGGCGCGCAGGAACACGAACACGCTGTTCGTTCCCGAGCGATAGACGTAGTAGCCGCTGGGAACGTCGCGGTTGAATCCGGGCGGCAAAAGAAGGAACTTTCCGCCCTTGCCAGCGTCGGGTCCGGGCAGTCCGACGTCGCCCGCGAAAGCCCGGCCGTCGATGGTCGGGCCGGGAATCGGGCGCTGCCAGAAGTCAAGAAGGATGCCCTGCAATCCTGGAGGGGCCTCGAAGACCAATGGACCGTCCTTGCCGAGGTCGACGTAGCTCATGGCGTAGATCAAATCGGAATTCGGCGTCGTAACCCGCGTCTTGGCGTCGAGACGATCCTTCCAAATCGGGAGTACATGATAGCCGGCTCCAAATACCTTCTCGGAGCCGAGCTTCATGCCAAGGGTGCTAATCAGCGGCAGCGCCCAGAGATACGCCTGCGTTGCCCGCTGGAAGAGAAGCTCGTCCTTCAGCTGGGCCGCCACTTCCGCGCTCGGGCGGCCGTCGACGGTCGGGGCGTCGGCGAGCGCGGCAAAGCGCTCCGCAAGTGGCCCGATCAATCTGGCGTCCGTATTCCTGGCCATCTCAATCCCTCGTTCAAATGTCTCGGGTTCGGCCCGCTTCCGCACCTGCAGGAGACGTGAAATTCCGGGGTGACTCGAACACCCGACTCACAGTTTGGGAACGTTCTGGCGTCGTGTTTTGGGCGCGGTCAGACCGCCAGATTCATCCGCTTGCATTGGTGTGGCCAACAACATCGACGGCCGGGATCGCGGCGAGGCGGCGCTCCGCGCCCTCTCTCAGAACAAGTCTGGCCCGGAAGGTTAGTGGATTATCGGCCGCCGGACTAGCGAGACCACAGACCGCCGAAGATGCAATCGACCGAGGTCCGCATTGAGCAAGCCTAGCTGATTGCATGATGTCGGTAATATGTCGGGTTAGCAGGTGATTCCGGACGGGTCTTATCAGTGGCACCGAGATTGGTTACTGGCCACACGTACCGGCAGGCTCGCGGAACGAGGAGAGTATTAGCGTGACCCCTGATCTCACCTGGACTCTTGTTCCTGATCTCATCAGGTGAGGGGATCTCGCGGCAAGTTCCGAATCCGCCCCCTCGGCCCGGTCCTCTCCACCCTCAAGGGGCGAGGGGGAAGGTGCAGCGCTACGGTGTGACCCGCACGCCGACATGGCCGGCGCGGCCGGCGCCGAGGCCGCTGGCGGCAAGCCCGATGCCGATCGCGACCGAAAGCGCGGCGACCGCGTTCCAGCCACCGGTCCAGCTATGCAGCAGGCCGGCGAGGAGCGGCCCGCAGGAGGCGATGAGATAGCCGATCCCCTGCACCATGCCGGAGAGTTGGGTGGCGACATGTGGATCGGCGGCGCGCATGGCGATCAGCATGAGGGCAATCGCGATGGTGCTGCCCTGGCCGAGGCCGAGTAGGAAGCTCCAGAGCCAAACCGTCGAGAGCGGCATGTAGATGCAACCGAGGAATCCGATCATGGTGACGATGATCGCCACGAGATTGGGCAGGCGCTGATCGCGCCCGAGGCTCGCCAGCATGGGCGCCACCAGCGAGGCGCCGGCCTGGGTGATGACGGAGAGGGAGAGGGCGAAGCCGGCGTCGATGGGGCTGAGGCCGCGGCTGCGCAGGATGGGCGCCAGCCAGCCGAAGACGATATAGGCCAGCGCCGATTGCAGCCCCATGAACAAGGTCACCTCCCAGGCGCGCGGGTCACGCCACAGGCCATGGAGCCGGGTCGGCGGCGGGGCCTCGCCCTGGCCGCGGCGCGGAATCCAGGGCAGCCAGCAGAGAAGCGCGAGCGCGGCGGGGAGTGTCCAGAAGGCGAGCGCCGTCGACCAGGTGCCGCCCAGCAAATGCTGCAGCGGCACCGTGCTGCCGGCGGCAATGGCCGCGCCCAGGCAGAAGGACATGGTGTAGAGGCCCGTCATCGGCGCGATGCGCCGGGGGAAATCGCGCTTCACCAGCCCCGGCAGCAGGACATTGGTGACCCCGATGCCGATGGCGGCGAGCGTCTGCCCGATGAAAAGTGCCGGGGCGTCGTGCAGGATGCGCAGCGCCATGCCGAAAACCTGCAGCGCCAGCACGGCGAGCAGCGCGCGCTCGCGCCCGAGATGGCGGCTCAGCATCGGCGCGATAGGCCCGAACAGGCCGAAGCAGAGCGAGGGGATCGTGGTCAGCAGGCTCGCCTCGGCGCCGGTCAGATGAAGGTCGGCGATCGCGTCCAGCAGCACCGGCCCCAGGCTGGTGATCGCCGTGCGCAGATTGAAGGCGATCAGCATCAGGCTCGCCGCCAGGAGAAGGGCCCGCCGCCGGCGATCCCTTGGGCTATTGTCGTCTTGTTCCTGCATGCCGAGATGGGAAAAGTGAGTTTGCTGTCCGAACGAGGGAAGCAGTGAAATTGGCGGAGCGCCTGGCGTCAATCCATCCGCCCGCGGGCCAGCCATGAGCGGAACGCGGTGAAGTTCGGTAGCCTGCGCCGTCCCGGGGCCGATCTCACCCGCTTGCCGGTGGGGCTCGATCTGCACACCATCAGCATCGCCGAGGGCATCCGCGCCGCTTTTGCCTGCGGGATCCTCATCCTCGCCAATGAATGGCTCGCATGGCCGCCGCTCGTCTATATGGCGCTCGCCGCCAACCTGGCCTGCTTCTGCGACCTTGGCGGGCCGATCCGCCCGCGCCTGGCGACGCTGCTGTCCTTCAGCCTGCTCGGCGCCCTCAGCTGGGGTGGTTTCGGCCTGCTGGGCGGGGCCGGCCTGCCGGTCGTGCTGCCCGTCGCGGCCTTCGCCTTCTTCTGCAGCGCCTTCGTGCGGGTTTGGGGGCAGTCGGCCCAGACCGTCGGAAACCTCCTAAGCGTGGTGCTGGTCCTGGCTGTCGACCATCCTCTCACCCTGAAGCAGGCCGGGGTGGCAGGTGCCATGTTCACCGCGGGCGGGCTCTGGGCGGTGGTGCTGACCCTCATCCTGTGGCGCCTCCATCAATATCGCCCGGCGCGCGAGGCGGTGGCTGAGGTCTGGCGCGATCTCGCGATGCTGACCGGCGATCTGCGCCGGCTCGCCGCGCGGGAGGCGGTCGAGACCGCCGAATGGGACGACCATGCCCGCGCCCACCGCCGGGCGCTCCGCATCGCCATCGAACATGCCCGCGGGCTGGTCATGGAGCTGGTCAGCGCCCGCGGTGCCATGTCGCTGCGCGGCTCCCAGGCCCTGCTGCGCCTGGAGGCGGGCGATCAGCTGTTCGGCGCGCTCATCGCGCTGGCCGAGCTGCTGGATGAGGCGCCGCCTTTGCGGCGCCAGGCTCTTTTCCGCCTGCTGCGCCTTCTCCAGCCGCTGCTGCTGAACCTTGCACGCCTGATCGCCGAGGACGCGCCGGCCGACAAGGAGCGCATGCGCGAGGTCATCGACAGGCTGGCCGCCACCGCCGCGGG
>DATFRE010000432.1:0-14605 GCA_035263545.1 Dongiaceae bacterium | reverse complement strand
GCTCCGCCTATGTGATGCGCCCGGGCGAGGTGCTGGAGCTCTTCGCCACCGAGGGCCTGAAGCTCGAGGCGGTCCACCGCACACGCCTCAGGGTCGGCGAGGGTCTCGTCGGCGATATCGCGAGCCACGCCCGGCCCTTGGCGCTGGCAGATGCCCAGTCCCATCCCAATTTTGCCTATCGGCCCGAAACGGGGGAGGAGATCTATCGCTCGCTGATGGGCGTGCCGATCCTGCGCGGCGGCCGCGTCATCGGCGTGCTGGTCGTGCAGAACCGCACGGCGCGGCAATATACCGAAGAGGAGATCGAGGCGCTCGAAACCACCGCCATGGTGGTCGCGGAGCTCGTTGCCAGCGGCGATCTCGTGCCCCGCGCCGAGAGCCGGCCGACCGAAGGGATCGGCCTGCTGCCCACCCGTCTGGAGGGCCTCAGCCTCTGCCCGGGGCTCGCCATCGGCCGCGCCGTGCTGCACAAGCAGCGCCCGTCTCTCGCCGAGATCGTGGCCGAGAATCCGGTGCGCGAGCGCGAACGCCTCACCTCCGCCGTCGCCGGGCTGCACCGGGCGCTGGACGACCTGCTGCAGACGGCAGAGCTCGGCGGCGCCGGCGAGCATGTCGACATCCTCGAGGCCTATCGGATGTTCGCCGAGGATCGCGGCTGGCTTGCCCGCCTCGACGAGGCGATCGCCAGCGGCCTTTCGGCCGAGGGCGCGGTTCTGAAGGTGCAGAACGATGCCCGGGCGCGCATGTCGCAGGTGGTCGATCCCTATCTGCGTGAGCGCCTCTCCGATCTCGACGAGCTTGCCGATCGCCTGCTGCGTCATCTGGCCGGGGCTGCCGCCGCCATCGCGCTACCGGAGAAGGCGGTGGTGGTGGCGCGCACCCTCGGGCCCGCCGAGCTCCTGGAGTTCGACCGCAAGCGGTTGCGCGCGATCATCCTGGAAGAGGGCTCGCCCACCGCCCATGTCGCCATCGTCGCCCGGGCCCTCGACCTTCCGATGATCGGGCGTGTCGAAGGCGCGCTGGCGCGGATCGAAGAGCGCGATCGCATCATCGTCGATGCCGATAACGGCCAGGCCTTCGTCAGGCCGGGCGACGACATCGAGGAGAAGGTCGCGGAGAGCATGGCGCTGAAGGCGCGCCGTCGCGCGGTCTTCGCCAGCGTGCGCGACCTTCCTTCGGTCAGCCGCGATGGTATCGCGCTCTCGCTCTCCATCAATGCCGGGCTCTTGATCGACATGCAGCATCTGGCGGCCAGCGGCGCCGACGGCGTGGGGCTCTATCGCACTGAGATCGCGTTCATGGTGCGCGAGAGTTTCCCGGATGTCGCACAGCAGACGGAATTCTACCGGCGCATCTATGAGCAGGCGGCGGGCAAGCCCGTCATCTTCCGCACGCTCGATGTGGGCGGCGACAAGGTGCTCCCCTATTGGCCGCGCTCGGGCGAGGAGAACCCCGCCATCGGCTGGCGCGCGCTCAGGATCGCCCTCGATTTGCCGACCCTGCTGCGCCAGCAGGCTCGCGCTCTCATCGCCGCCGCGGCGAGCCGGCCGCTCGACATGATGTTTCCGATGATCGCCACCGCGGCCGAGTTCACCGCCGCCCGGCGCATCGTCGATATCGAGGTCGCGCGCGCCCGGCAGCGCGGCATCAAAGCGCCCGAGCCGCTGCGGGTGGGCGCGATGCTGGAGGTGCCCTCCCTGATCTGGGAGCTGCCCGCCCTTCTCGCCGAGGCCGATTTCGTCTCCGTCGGCAGCAACGACCTGGCGCAATTCTTCTTCGCCAGCGACCGGGGCAATCCACGCCTGGCCGATCGCTATGACCCTCTCTCGCCGGCGATGCTCCTGGCGCTGAGCGAGGTCGCGCGCCAATGCGCTGCCGCCCACCGGCCGCTCTCGGTCTGCGGCGAGATGGCGAGCAAGCCGATCGAGGCCATGGCTCTGCTGGGCGTCGGCATCGGCAGCCTCTCCATGGCGCCTCCGGCCATCGGACCGGTGAAGCTCATGGTGCGTAGCCTGGAGGTCGACCCGCTTCGCAACTACATGAGCGGGCTGATCCGCCATCCGCATGCCAGCATCCGTCAGGAGCTGATGGCCTATGCGCGTGATCACGGCGTGACGTTTTAAGAGCTTTTTAGTAACTCCGAATCGCTATCCGCGATTGCTCTCGCGGACCCCGATTTGGTAGAAGACTCCTAGCGCTTTTGACCGGCCGGAGCCGCCTTGCGATGCCTGAGCGGCTTGTCTTGGTGGCTGTATCCAGGGGGCAATCCGGGATGCGTCCCGGCGGCCCTGGGCGGGACCAAGGATTGGTCGAGATGGAATCGCAGCAGAGAATGGAGCCGAGGCGAGAGGACCGCGACGACGGTGCGGATTACATGCCGCACACCCCCGAGGGAATCGGCGAGATTCTGCGCCGCCGCCGGGAAAGCTATGGCCAGGATTTGCCGACCGTCGCCGCCCAGCTTCACATCAGGCTGGCCTATCTCCGGGCCGTCGAGAGCGGCCGGTTCAAGGATCTCCCCGGCATGGCCTATGCCGCGGGCTTCGTGCGCAGCTATGGCGATTATCTCGGGCTCGATGGCGAGGAGCTCGTTCGCCTGTTCCGCGAGGAAGTGGCCGGGGTCGACCGCCAGGTCCCCCTCAATGTGCCGATCGTCGCCAGCGAGGGGCGGATCCCGGGCGGCGCCATCCTCCTGCTCTCGGGCTTTTTGGCCCTGTTGGCCTATGGCGCCTGGTACTACCTCGCCGACCGCCATAAGAGCTTTCTGGACCTCGTCCCCGAGGTGCCCTCGCAGCTTCGGGCCATCCTCGGCAAGGAGGTGCCGACCAATGTGGCGACCGCCCCGCCGGTGGTGAAGCCGCAGAGCACGGTGATCGCGGCCCAGGGGACAACGGGGACGGGCCCGGGGGCGCCGGCCCAAGGCTCTTCCACCCAGGGAGGGGCCCCGATCGTCCTGGGAGCTGCGCCTGCGCCCTCGTCCTCGGCGACGGCCGCCGGTGCCAGCCCGTCGGCCGCCGCCTCCCAGCATGCGACGGCCACCCCGCCGCCGGCCTCGGCCGAGGCGCCGTCCGGGCCACCCGCCACCACCGTGCTGGTGGAGCCGGGAGACCTGCCGCTTTCGCCCACGGAGTTCGACGCCCTGGTGGCGGCCCACCAGCCCCCGGGACCCGATGGCCAGCCGGCGCCGCCGCCCGCCCAGGTGGTGATGGCGAGTCCCGGCGCCCGGGTCAAGCTCGTGGCCCGTATGGACAGCTGGGTCCAGATCAACGATAAGACCGGCAAGACCTATTACTCGGCAGTCCTGCGGGCCGGCCAGGCCATCGAGGTTCCGAATCAGCCGGGGCTGCTGCTGACGGCCGGCAATGCCGGCGGGCTGGATATTCTGGTCGACGGGTCGCCGATGCCCTCCCTGGGGGCCGTGGGGCTGGTGAAGCGGGACCTGCCCCTGGATCCGGTGGGCTTGAAGACCGCGAAGGCGTCCCAATAGATATTAGCCTCAGGCGCAAAGAGGATCTGGAACTATGAGCGTACGCCCCTATCGCGATATTCAGCGCCGCAAGAGCCGGCAGATTCACGTCGGCAATGTGCCCGTGGGCGGCGGCGCGCCGATCACCGTGCAGTCGATGACCAATACGCTCACCTCCGATGCGGCGGCGACCATCGCCCAGATCCGCGCCCTGGAGGAAGCCGGCGCCGACATCGTGCGCGTCTCCTGCCCGGATGAGGAATCGACGGCCGCCCTGCCGGCCATCGTGAAGGCCGTCAAGCTGCCGATCGTGGCCGACATCCATTTCCACTACAAACGGGCGATCGAGGCCGCCAAGGCCGGCGCTGCCTGCCTGCGCATCAATCCGGGCAATATCGGCAGTGCCGAGCGGGTGCGCGAGGTGGTGAAGGCCGCCCGCGACCATGGTTGCTCCATGCGCATCGGCGTCAATGCCGGCAGTCTGGAGCGCGACCTGCTGGAGAAATACGGCGAGCCCTGCCCGGAGGCGATGGTCGAGAGCGCTCTCGACCATGCCCGCGTCCTCGAGGACAACGGCTTCTTCGAATTCAAGATCAGCGTCAAAGCCTCCGACGTGTTCCTGGCGGTCGCCGCCTATCAGGGCTTGGCGGATGCCTGCGACTATCCCCTCCATCTCGGCATCACGGAGGCCGGCGGCCTGCGCAGCGGCTCGGTCAAATCCTCCATCGGGATGGGCTCGCTTCTCTGGGCGGGGATCGGCGATACGATCCGCGTCTCCCTTTCCGCCGATCCGGTGGAGGAGATCAAGGTCGGCTTCGACATCCTGAAATCCCTTGGCCTGCGTCACCGCGGCGTCAATGTCATCTCCTGCCCTTCCTGCGCCCGCCAGCAGTTCGATGTCATCAGCACCGTGTCCGTGCTGGAGAAGCGCCTGGCCCATATCTCGACGCCGATGACCGTCTCCGTCATCGGTTGCGTCGTCAACGGCCCGGGCGAGGCGCGGGAAACCGATATCGGGTTCACCGGCGGCGGCAACGGTACCCATCAGGTCTATGTCAACGGTCTGCCCGATCACCGCCTGAAGGACGCCGATATCGTCGACCACCTGGTGGAGATGATCGAAAAGAAGGCCGCGGAGATCGAGGCGGCCAAGAATAAGCAGACCGACGCCGCCTAGGACGGATCTTCAGTCGTGAGCGAGCTGCAGCCCGTCCGGGGCACACATGATCTCTTGCCTGAAGACATGCGCCGTTTCCGGCGGGTGGTGGAGAGTGCGCGCGCGGCGGCGGAGCGCTATGGCTATCTGGAGATGGCGACGCCGATCTTCGAGTTCTCGGAGGTCTTCAAGCGGACCCTGGGCGATACCTCGGACATCGTCACCAAGGAGATGTACACCTTCACCGACAAGGGTGGCGAACAGCTCACCCTGCGGCCGGAGAACACCGCCGGCGTTGCGCGCGCCTTCATCTCCGGCGGCCTCAGCCAGCATCTGCCGCTGAAGTACTTCTATGCCGGGCCGATGTTCCGCTATGAGCGCCCGCAGAAGGGGCGCCAGCGCCAGTTCCACCAGATCGGTGTGGAGCTGCTGGGCATGGCCGGTCCCACCGGCGATGTGGAGATCATCGCGTGCGGCGCGTCGATCCTGCGTGATCTGGGGATCCTCGAGCGCACGGTGCTTGAGTTGAACACGCTTGGCGACAGCGAGAGCCGGGCTGCCTATCGTGCGGCCCTCGTCGCCTATTTCAAGGCGCATCACGACAAGCTCTCCGCCGACAGCCGCGAGCGGCTTGGGCGCAATCCGCTGCGCATCCTGGATTCCAAGGACCCGGGTGACCGGGCCCTCATCGCCGATGCACCTGGATTCGGTCAGCATCTGAATCAGAAGAGCCGCGATTTCTTCGCCGCCGTGACCGACGGGCTGGGGGCGCTGGGCATCGCCTATGAGCTGAACCCGCGGCTCGTGCGCGGTCTCGACTACTACTGCCACACCGCCTTCGAGTTCACGACCACCGAGCTGGGGGCCCAGGGTACCGTCATGGGGGGCGGACGCTATGACGGGCTGATGGAGATCATGGGGGGACCCGCGACGGCGGGCGTCGGCTGGGCCGCCGGCATCGAGCGCATGGGCATGATGCTGGCCGAGACGCCGCCCGCGCGCCGGCCCATCGCCGTGGTGCCGGTGGGGGCCGGGGCCGAGCGGCCGGCGGCAGGAATTGCCGAGCGCCTGCGCCGCGCGGGCTTCGCCGTCGAGCTGGGCTATGGCGGTAATATCGGCAAGCGGCTGAAGCGGGCGGACAAGCTGGGGGCTTCGGCTGCCATCATTCTCGGCGAGGATGAGCTAGCCAAGGGTGAGGCCGGGCTACGCGATCTCGACAGCGGGGAGCAGACGGCGGTGCCGTTGGTCGAGCTCGAGGAGCGCCTGGCCCGCTTCCGTTAGCGGCCGTGGCCGAGTTTCTCGTCGTCGGAGTGAGTCATCGCAGCGGAACGGCGGCCCTGCGCGAGGCCCTCTATGTCGAGGAGGAGCGCCAGCCCGAGCTGCTGCAGCGCCTGCGCGCAGCCGGGCTCGCCGAGGCCGTCTTCCTTTCGACTTGTGATCGTAGCGAGGTCCAGGCCGTCGCCGCGGATGCCGATATGGCGGCCGCGGCGGTGGAGACTGCCTTCGCCGGCCAGGCCGGGGTGCCACGGGAGGAAGTTGCGGCGCAATCCTATCGCCTCGCCGGCGCCGAGGCCTTGCGCCATATGTTTGCCGTCGCCGCCTCCCTCGATAGCCAGGTGATCGGGGAGCCCCAGGTGCTGGGCCAGGTCAAGGAGGCCCACCGCCTGTCCCAGGCCGCGGGCCTGATGGGCAGCCATCTCGACGAGGCCTTGCAGGCGGCCTATGCCGCCGCCAAGCGGGTCCGCAGCGAGACGGGCTTGGCCGAGCAGCCGGTTTCCATCGCTGCAGTGGTGGTGGGGCTCGCCCGCCAGCTTCATGGCGATCTGGCCCGGGCAAGGGGCCTTCTGATCGGCCCGGGCGAAATGGGCGAGCTCGTCATCGAGCAGCTCCGGCGCGCAGGCCTCGGCCGCCTGACGGTCGCCCATGGCTCGGCCCGGCGGGCGGCGCTGATTGCCAAGCGCTATGAGGCGCATCATATGACCCTTGCCGAGCTGGCCAGCGGTCTCGCTGCCGCCGATGTGGTGGTGAGCGCCCATGGCGCGGGCCGGCCCATCATCACCGCCGAGGCCATGGCCGAGGCGATCAGGCTCCGCCGCCATCGCCCAGTCCTGCTCATCGATGTCGCCGTGCCGGCCGATGTGGAGCCGGCGGTCGACAGGCTGGAGGATGTGTTCCGCTACGAGCTCGACGATCTGGAGCGTGCCGCCATGCAGGGCCGCTCGACCCGGGCGGCAGCGGCGAGTGCCGCCTGGAACTTGATCGACGAGGCCGTGGCGAGTTATCTCGGCCGGCGCGCGGGCCGGGCCGCGGTGCCGACGATTCTCGCTCTACGCCAGCGCTTCGAGGCGCTGCGCGAGGAAGTGCTGGCGGAGCGGCCGGCCGATGCGGCGACGGCCACGCGGCTGCTGATCAACCGGCTGCTGCATGAGCCCTCGGCGGGCCTGCGCGAGATGGCCGCGGCATCGCCCGCGGAGCGGGCCGAGGCCGAACGCCTGCTGGCCCGGCTGTTCGGCCTCCCGGTCGACGCGCCGGAGGATAAGAGGAAGCGATGAGTCTCGAGAGCAAGCTGGTGCGGGTCGTGAAGCGCCATGAAGAGCTGGCCGCGCTGATGGCGAGCGAAGGCCCCAAAGACGCCCAGGAATTCGCGCGCATGTCGCGCGAATACGCCGATCTCACGCCGACGGTGGAGCGGATCCTCGCCTTGCAGAAGGCGCAGGCCGAGCGCGATGACCTGGCGACACTCGTCAATGATCCTGCCGGCGACGGCGAGATGAAGGCGCTGGCCGAGGAAGAGCTTCACAGCCTGAAGCAGAAGCTGCCGGCGCTCGAGCAGCAAGTGAAGGTGGCGCTGCTGCCGAAGGACGAGGCCGACGAGCGCAACGCGATCCTGGAGGTGCGCGCCGGCACCGGCGGCGAGGAGGCGGCGCTGTTCGCCGCCGCGCTCTTCCGCATGTATACCCGCTATGCCGAGAACCATGGCTGGCGGGTCGAGATCCTGAGCATCAGCGAGACCGGGCTGGGCGGCTACAAGGAAGCCAGCATGGAGATCACCGGGCGCAACGTCTTCGCCCGGCTCAAATTCGAATCCGGCGTGCATCGGGTCCAGCGCGTGCCCGAGACCGAGGCCAGCGGGCGCATCCACACCTCGGCCGCGACGGTGGCGGTGCTCCCCGAGGCGGAGGAGGTCGATATCCATATCGACGAGAAGGAGCTGCGCATCGACGTCTTCCGGGCGAGCGGTCCCGGCGGTCAGTCGGTCAATACCACCGACAGCGCAGTGCGCATCACCCATCTGCCGACCGGTCTCGTGGTCCAGCAGCAGGATGAAAAGTCGCAGCACAAGAACAAAGCCAAAGCCCTCAAGGTGCTTCGCGCCCGGCTCTACGAAATGGAGCGCGCGCGGCGCGACGCGGAGCGGGCGGCGACGCGCAAGAGCCAGGTCGGCAGCGGCGACCGGTCCGAACGCATCCGCACCTATAATTTTCCCCGGGGGCGCGTCACCGATCACCGGATCAACCTCACGCTCTACAAGATCGACAAGGTCATCTCCGGCGAGGCGCTGGACGAGATCATCGATGCGCTGACTGCCGAGGATCAGGCGGCGCGCCTGGCGGAAGCCGAATGACCAGCCTTGCCGAGGCCCAGAGAGAGGTCAGCAGCCGGCTGGCGCCCACCGGCATCCCGGAGCCGCGGCGTGAGGCGCGACTTCTCGTCGCAGCCGCCACGGGGCTCTCCCAGGCCGCGCTGATTGCCGATCCCGAGCGCCCGCTCAGCCAATCGGAGGCCGGGCGCCTGGCCGAGCTCGCCCGGCGGCGCGCGGCCCGGGAGCCGCTGTCGCGGATCCTCGGCTGGCGAGAGTTCTGGAGCCTGCGCTTTGCCCTGGCGCCCGATACGCTCGATCCGCGGCCCGACAGCGAGACCCTGATCGAAGCCGCGCTCGACTGGCTCGGGGCGGGGCGGAGCCGGCCCCTCAAGGTCCTCGACCTGGGGACCGGGACAGGCTGCCTGTTGCTGGCGCTGCTCAGCGAGCTCCCGGCGGGCGAGGGCTTGGGAATCGATGCCAGTGCGGGTGCAGTGGCCGCGGCACGGCGCAATGCCGAATCCCTTGGACTTGGCCCCCGGGCGCGATTCAGGACCGGTATCTGGGGCGAGGGAGTCGAGGAGCGATTCGATGTCGTTCTCTGCAATCCGCCCTATGTGCCGGCGGCGGAGATCGCGAGGCTGGAGCCCGAGGTGGCCCGCTTCGATCCCTGGCTGGCTCTCAGCGGCGGGGCCGATGGCCTCGATTCCTATCGGGCCCTGGCCCGGCAGCTGCCGGACCTTCTGGCCAGGGATGGCGGGGCCTTCGTCGAGATCGGCCTGGGCCAAGCCTCCTCTGCCGGAGCTCTTTTCGGGGCCGGCGGCCTCGCGGTCCTGGCCTCCCGGTCCGATCTCGCGGCGGTTCCCCGCTGCCTTGTCCTGGGTCAGCAAAAAACAGTTGGAAATCCCCGTGCGAGCGACTAGGTTGATTCCGACGGAACACGCCGCCTCAGATATCTGGAGGCGAGCAAAACACCCCCTCAAACGGACTCCGGTCCTTATGTCGTGCGGTTTCACAAAGAACCGCTATGGCATTCCCGGAGGTGGGGATCCCGGTCAAAGAGCAATGTGAGCGAGCATGAGACAAGGTTCGAACCCCCGGCGATCGCGTGGGCGAGGCCCGCGGAAGCCGCACAATCCTTCGCGACCCCAGACATTCGACAGCGGCGGCCCCGAGATGCGGGTCCGCGGCAATGCCTATCAGGTCATGGAGAAGTATCTGGCCATGGCCCGGGACGCGAGCGCGGCGGGGGACCGTATCGCCATGGAAAACTACCTTCAGCATGCCGAGCACTACTACCGCATGCTGAACGCAAATGGGGATGCCAACCGGGGCCGTCCGATGCGCAATGACGGCAACGGCGGCGGGGGAAATGGGATGGTGAACGGGGCCGACGGCCAAGCCGAGGACGGCGACCAGAGCGGGAATGTGGGGCCGAACGGCGCCCATGCCCCGATGGCCGCCGAGCCGCCCGAAGACCAGGACGCCTGATCTCCCGATCTGGGCTTTAGCGGCCAACGAGAGCCGCGCTCCCTCTTGTGTCTTTTCAACCACAACCCATATCGGTTGTGTTGATTTGCATCGTCGACTGCGTGCCCATCGAGGGGCGCAGACGAGAGAGGGCGGGGTATGAATTTCGAGCAATACACAGAGCGCTCGCGTGGATTCGTCCAGTCGGCGCAGGGTCTGGCGCTGCGCAGCGGTCACCAGCGATTTACGCCTGAGCATCTTCTGAAGGTCCTGCTGGAGGACCGCGAAGGTCTTGCCTCCAATCTCATGCGTGCCGCCGGCGGCGATCCCGCCCGCGCGCTTGCCGGCGTGGAGCGCGAGCTCGGCAAGCTGCCGAAGGTCGAAGGCAGCGGCGCCGGGCAAGTCTATATGGCGCCGGAGACGGCACGGCTCTTCGACAGCGCCGAGGAGATCGCCAAGAAGGCGGGCGACAGCTACGTCACCGCCGAGCGCCTGCTGCTAGCCCTGGCACTGGCGAAGGGCACGCCCTCGGCCGAGATCCTGGCAACGGCCGGCATCACGCCGCAATCTCTGAACGCCGCGATCGAGGAGATCCGCAAGGGCCGCAAGGCGACGTCGGAGACCGCGGAGCAGGCTTATGACGCCCTCAAGAAATATGCCCGCGACCTGACGGCTGCGGCCCGCGAGGGCAAGCTCGATCCGGTCATCGGCCGGGACGAGGAGATCCGGCGCACCATCCAGGTTCTCTCGCGCCGGACCAAGAACAATCCCGTGCTGATCGGCGAGCCCGGCGTCGGCAAGACCGCCATTGTCGAAGGGCTCGCGCTCAGAATCGTCAATGGCGACGTGCCCGAGGGGCTGCGCGACAAGCGCCTGCTGGCGCTCGACCTCGGCGCGCTCATCGCCGGGGCGAAATACCGCGGCGAGTTCGAGGAACGCCTCAAGGCGGTCCTTCAGGAGGTCGCGAGCGCCGAAGGCGAGATCATCCTGTTCATCGACGAGCTCCATACCCTGATGGGTGCCGGCAAGGCCGAGGGGGCCATGGACGCCTCCAACATGCTGAAGCCCGCGCTCGCCCGCGGCGAGCTCCATTGCGTCGGCGCGACGACGCTGGACGAGTACCGTAAGCATGTGGAGAAGGACGCAGCGCTCGCCCGGCGCTTCCAGCCGGTCTATGTGTCTGAGCCCGGCGTGCCGGAGACGATCTCGATCCTGCGTGGGCTCAAGGAGAAATATGAGCTGCATCACGGCGTGCGCATCTCCGATGCGGGGATCGTCGCGGCCGCAACGCTCTCCAACCGCTACATCACCGACCGCTTCCTTCCGGACAAGGCCATCGACCTGATGGACGAGGCGGCGAGCCGGCTGCGCATGGAGATCGATTCCAAGCCCGAGGCGATCGACGAGATCGACCGGCGCCTGATCCAGCTCAAGATCGAGCGCGAAGCGCTGAAGAAGGAGACGGATGCCGCCTCCGCCGAGCGCCTGAAGCATCTCGAAGGCGAGATCCAGGAGCTGGAGAAGAAGTCGGCCGACATGACCGCCGCCTGGCAGGCCGAGAAGCAACAGCTCGCGGGCGCACAGAAGATCAAGGAAAAGCTCGAGCAGGCGAGGATCGAGCTGGAGCAGGCTCAGCGCAAGGGCGATCTGGCGCGTGCCGGCGAGCTGCTCTACGGCATCATCCCCGATCTCACCAGGAAGCTCGACCAGGCCGACGCCGCCGAACAGCATCGCATGCTGAACGAGGTGGTGGGCGAGCGCGAGATCGCCGCCGTGGTGTCGCGCTGGACCGGCATTCCCGTCGACAAGATGCTCGAGGGTGAGCGCGAGAAGCTCCTTCATATGGAGGATGCGCTGCGTGTCCGGGTGATCGGGCAGGATGAGGCGGTCATCGCCGTCTCCAATGCCGTCCGGCGGGCACGCGCGGGTTTGCAGGATCCCAACCGGCCGCTCGGCTCATTCCTCTTCCTGGGCCCGACCGGCGTCGGCAAGACCGAACTTACGAAGGCGCTGGCGGCCTTCCTGTTCGACGACGAGACGGCCATGGTGCGCATCGACATGTCCGAGTACATGGAGAAGCACTCGGTCGCGCGGCTGATCGGCGCACCTCCCGGCTATGTCGGCTATGAGGAGGGCGGTTCGCTGACCGAGGCCGTGCGGCGGCGGCCCTACCAGGTCATCCTGTTCGACGAGGTCGAGAAGGCGCATCCCGACGTCTTCAACGTGCTGCTGCAGGTGCTCGATGACGGGCGGTTGACGGATGGCCAGGGGCGCACCGTCGACTTCCGCAACACCCTCATTATCCTGACCTCCAATCTCGGCAGCGACTTTCTCGCCAGCCAGTCGGAGGGCGAGGATATCGAGAAGCTGCGCCCGCAGGTGATGGAGGTGGTTCGCGCGGCCTTCCGGCCGGAGTTCCTCAACCGGCTGGACGACATCCTGCTGTTCCGCCGCTTGTCGCGCCAGCAGATGACCGCGATCGTCGACATCCAGCTGAAGCGCCTGGAGAACCTGTTGGCCGAGCGCAAGATGACCATCGAGCTCGACGACCGGGCGCGCACTTGGCTCGCCAACGCCGGCTACGATCCGGTCTATGGCGCCCGGCCGCTGAAGCGGGTGATTCAACGCGAGCTGCAGAACCCGCTCGCGGGTCTGATCCTCGAAGGCCGCATCAGGTCGGGGGAGAAGATCCGCATCACGGTCAAGGACGGCAAGCTCGCCATCAACGGCGAGACGGTCACGGACGCCGCAGCATAAGGCATTGACCTAGAGGCGCTCCGCCCTCTGGAGAGGCGGGGCGCTTCGCGTCAGTTGCCTTCCTGGGCGACGAGCGCCTTCTGGGTGAGATCGCGGCGCTGACGGTCGATCCTGGCGGCATAGGCGAGGAAGCTCTTCAGCTCCTTGCCCTGCAGCTTCTCGCCTGTGGGCAGCTTGACGCTTTGCGGATTGATCTGCTTGCCGTTGATCAGCACCTCGAAATGCAGATGCGGGCCCGTCGCCTCGCCGGTCATGCCGACATAGGCGATCACCTGGCCCTGGCGCACGCGGCTGCCGACCCGAAGCCCGCCGGCGAAGCGGCTGATATGGGCGTAGGCCGTGCCGTAGGTGGCATTGTGCTTGATGCGGACGTAGTTCCCATAGCCCGCATAGGGGCCGATCTGCGCGATCACGCCATCGCCTGCGGCGAAGATGGGCGTACCCATCGGCGCGCCGAAATCGATCCCCTTATGCATCCGCGAGTATCCGAGGATCGGATGCAGGCGCATGCCGAAGCCGGAGGTGATCTTGGCGCCGTCGATCGGCGTGCGCAGGAGCGCCTTGCGCACCGAATCGCCCTTGGGGTTGAACCATTCGACGCGGCCATCCGGCAGGCTGTAGCGATAGAGCCTGAGCTCGCGTCCGCTCAATGTAAGTGAGGCGAAGGCGATGTTGCCCGTCTTCGCGAGATCGCCGGCATCGTTGAGATAGCGGTCATAGACGATCTCGAATCGGTCACCGGGCTGAAGATCGCGCTGGAAATCGACGTCATAGCTGAAGGCGCGGATCATCTCGGTCATGATGGCGACCGGCACGCCCTCCGCCTGGCCGGCTTCGAAGAGGCTGGACTGGATGATTCCGGCGGCGCGCGTGGTCTCGATGTCGAGCGGGACATTCTTGGATTGGACGCTGAAGTTGCCGGCCTGGTCGCGCGTCAGCTCGAGCTTGCGCTCGACCGAGGGCTCCAGGGTGAGCGCGACCAGATGGAGGCCCGGCTGCTCCTGAGTCGTCTCGCCGCTCGCCGCTGCCGGATCGTCGGAGGCGAGCATGAGCCTGATCGGCTGGCCGGGCTTGAGAGCCCGCGGCGAGAAGGTGCTGCTGAGCGCGGCGATCGCCGCGTGAGCCTCGTCCTTCGGGATGCCCGCATCGCTCAGGACCGACATCAGCGTGTCGCCCTTCTCGACCTTGATGATCTGCTGGACCGCAGCGGAGAAGGCCGTATCGGCCGGGGCCGCGGGAGCCGGCGGCGTGGCAGCCGGCTCCGGGGCAGCCGGCGTCCCGGCGAACTGGGCGGCCAGCGACCGCGCGACGGCTTGCGCGGTGTTGAAAGCAGCGGCCTCGGCTGGGCCCGCGGTGAGTTGGGTGGCGATCGGCGGCAGGGGAGCCAGTTCCAGCGCTGTCGGATGAGCTGCGGCCGGTGGCGCGGCGGCTATTGCCGGAGCGGCCGGCGCGGGCTCCGGCACCGGGGTTGCGTCGCCATCCACGGGCAAAGTGGGCAGGAGGAAGTATTTCTGTGCCAGCTGCTGGTCGAAATCCCCGATGGCCGGGATCTCGATGGCCGGTGCCTGCCAGGAAAGATGGAAATCTGGCTTTGTCGGCCCCAGGGAGATGGTCAGGGCCAGGAAAATGGCGCTGGAGGCAAGGATGAAGGAGGTTCGGGGGGATAGGCTTTGGGCGGCTACACGGGATCTCGGTCGCAAGATTGTCCCCTCGGTTGGCGGGCTCCCCGGCGTGATGCGACTCATGCATAGATAGCATGGCCGATCGACGCAGCTATCGAGCCGCAGAATGGCCAGCCGCCGCCTGAGTCGTCAATCCAAAAGTTTCCGCTGAATCAAAGAATTAATGCGATTCCGCCGGATCGCCGAACGGGCTGTCATCATAACGGCATAATTCGTTTGACAGGGGTCCTGGACGGACGTATAAGGCCGGCCCGCCGCGCAAGGCAGGAAGTGAAGCTCCGGCTCTCGCGCGGCGTTGTTGTTTGACATTGTGGTGAAGAGAGAAGGGATGCGCGGGCGGCGGTCTTGGGCTAGCTTTGGCTGGTTCATTGGACCTGTTGCTTGTGCGTTTCTGGAAGCGAAGAGGGTTTGGCTTTAGCGGGTCTCTGGAGCGATCTGGGGATTTGGCGGGGTCTGGTCTCTTCGTGACGAAAGCGCGTGAAGTGACGGGATCC